>NZ_JBFROH010000022.1:52980-104831 GCF_041471425.1 Vibrio sp. 10N.261.52.C2
AGTAAGTGATATGGTTTAGTCGCCAAACAAAAACCATACACAAACGACCGTTTTCATGCCGAATCATACTTTCCTACCTTCATTCTGGGAAGGTTTTCAAATAATAAAGTCTCATCAGACAGCATCACTTATTACCCTGATTCTTAAACCNNGAGTATCAATGGCGTCATGTAAAAGAGACCATGTTGCTCGGTGTTCTTGTTGAACTTTCTGTTTAAACACGAAGAATTAAGTGTCGTAACTGCGGCATAAAAACAGAATCTCTATCTTGGTTAGAGCTTTAAGCTCGTATAACGGAGTGCCTAAAAAGATATATAGAACAAATGCTTACTGAAGATAAAAGCGGCTTTCCCCGGAAAGCCGCGATGAACCATAAAAAAGGCTTAGAAATTTATAAGCCTTTTTAAAGAATGGATAGTCACCATGTTTAAAATGAGTATGTAACACCAACGCGTGTTTTCAACTGACGTTCATTCTCTTCCGCTGAGCCGTAATCTGATGTCCAAAATTCAACATAAGGTCTTAGGTTATCGAATTTATAGCCGATTTTTACACCTAAATCCCATTCCCAATCTTCACCATTCGCTTTGACTTGATCTTCGTAGCTTTTGACGTAGTTCGCCTCATAACTTAATTGAAGGTTTTTTAAATCTTCGTCTTGGAATTTATAAGCGCCAGTCAATGTAAATTTACCTTGCTGAACAGTCTCACCAGCTAATGCTATTTTGTCGCCGTTAACTTTTGTGAGAGAACTGCTTGAACTGTCTGTGTAGTTTTGGAATTCATGACGGTAACGAAGAGCCGTTGTTAGACCGAAGTCAGCTTTATACCCAACACGAAACTGTGGTTTAAATGTTGTTTTTTCATCGCCGAACGTAATAGGCATACCTGGCTGCAAATACCACTTTTCATCTAACGCATAACGAACACCCCAATCAAACTCAGAATCTCCGCGTTCCAATTGGTTATATATATCGCCTTCTGCATTTGGAGCGAACTTTTGTTCAACGCTAAAATATAGCTTTGTCTCGTCTGCTATTTTCGTACTTCCGCCAATTTTAATACGATGCGCGTATTTATCGTCTTCATGCTTATGTTCTGCACGGTAATCAAGAGTTGCGCCAGTCGCTGTGCCTGCAAGAAGAGTTGTAGCAACAATTGCAGCAATTTTTGTAACAGAGTTCATACCTTTGTCTCACTATTATTTTTTATTTTGGATACATCCAATATACCCATGGCTCACAATTTAACACTATAAATGGTATTAAATTAATGTATGACAAATATGGTATTTATTACCGCTTAGTATTTCTGTGATATCTATCAAGAAGTTCTGAATAATGGAGTGAATATATAGTTAAATGTAATGAATGTCCCAGTTTTGCGCCTATTTATTAGGTTGAGCATGACTCGCTTCTCATATTTATAATGCTTGAGAATATACGAAATTAAAAATGTTAAAATAAGACAAATATTCGATTTATCTTTGGGGTTTGGTGGTGATGGCAACCTTGGTTGTTACGAGTGGCTGCTTTATCCAAGAGATCTTGTTCGAAAAGATAAGAGCTGTATTTGAGTGTGTTTAACAAGCTGTTAACCCTAATTTTTGTGGTTGGACTATTTAAATTGAAGAAAATAGTTATTGCGAATCAGTGTTCAAAGTATTTTCTGTGCTGAGAGAACTTGGTACTTATTTAACAATAAAGGATGAGTCATGTTTAAGAAAAACATATTAGCAGTGGCGCTATTAGCGACTGTACCAATGGTTACTTTCGCAAATAACGGTGTTTCTTACCCCGTACCTGCCGATAAATTCGATATGCATAATTGGAAAATAACCATACCTTCAGATATTAATGAAGATGGTCGTGTTGATGAAATAGAAGGGGTAGCCATGATGAGCTACTCACATAGTGATTTCTTCCATCTTGATAAAGACGGCAACCTTGTATTTGAAGTGCAGAACCAAGCGATTACGACGAAAAACTCGAAGAATGCGCGTTCTGAATTACGACAAATGCCAAGAGGCGCAGATTTCTCTATCGATACGGCTGATAAAGGAAACCAGTGGGCACTGTCGAGTCACCCAGCGGCTAGTGAATACAGTGCTGTTGGCGGAACATTAGAAGCGACATTAAAAGTTAATCACGTCTCAGTTAACGCTAAGTTCCCAGAAAAGTACCCAGCTCACTCGGTGGTTGTTGGTCAGATTCACGCTAAAAAACATAATGAGCTAATCAAAGCTGGAACTGGTTACGGGCATGGTAATGAACCACTAAAGATCTTCTATAAGAAGTTTCCTGGCCAAGAAATGGGTTCAGTATTCTGGAACTATGAACGTAACCTAGAGAAAAAAGATCCTAACCGTGCCGATATAGCTTACCCTGTTTGGGGTAACACGTGGGAAAACCCTGCAGAGCCGGGTGAAGCGGGTATTGCTCTTGGTGAAGAGTTTAGTTACAAAGTGGAAGTGAAAGGCACCATGATGTACCTAACGTTTGAAACCGAGCGTCACGATACCGTTAAGTATGAAATCGACCTGAGTAAGGGCATCGATGAACTTGATTCACCAACGGGTTATGCTGAAGATGATTTTTACTACAAAGCGGGCGCATACGGCCAATGTAGCGTGAGCGATTCTCACCCTGTATGGGGACCTGGTTGTGGCGGTACTGGCGATTTCGCTATCGATAAAAAGAATGGCGATTACAACAGTGTGACTTTCTCAGCGCTTAAGTTGAACGGTAAATAGCACATAGCATAACCAATAGGCTAGCTAGACGCAGTCCTTAAGGAATATTTTCGAAGACCACTTAACCGAATGTTGAGTGGTCTTTTTGTTTTATATGAGTTTTAAGATGACCTTGGTATTAATGTGACCTTGGTATCAATGAGGGTGTGCTGAAGCCTACCAATGAATGGTACAGCTAAAACAATACAACCTTGTCAAAAGACAAGGTTGTATTCAGAACGCGTGGGAAGATTTTAGGACGGCAACTCGATACGGAGTTTAGTCATACATCAACTCTTTAGCTTTGTCGGCATCAAACTCTTTAAGAGACTTTCGAGCCAAATGACGGAATGGGAAAGCTTTAACGACTTCTTCGAATGGTTGGATAGCGAAAGCCCAAAAGATAGAACCGTCTAATCCAAAGATGATCAATGCACACAATGGAATTGAAATTACCCATTGACCAGTAAAGTTGATTTTGAAGACTGCGGTCGTTTTTCCTAGTGCTCTTAATACATTCCCATGAACCGTGTTGTAGCCACGGACAATCGGCAAGAAGATGTAGAGTGGGGCGATAACGGCCAATGCTTGATAGGTAGACTCATCCAAGTTCGGGTAAATGTCACCAATAACCAGACTTAATCCTGCGAACAAGATTGCACACACAAAAGAAATGACGACCGCAATATCAATACTGGTATCGACGTTTTTGACTAGGTCATCCATCTTTTTAGAGCCAATCGCTTGGCTGATAGTAATTGCGGAAGAGTGAGCCCAAGCAGTAATAAATTGAGAGACAGCCCTGATCCAAGGCATCACCAAAGTAATCGCAACATACGCGTTGATGTTAAGTTGCGAATACAGTAACTGATAAATCGTTGCGCCAATCAATAGCATGGTTACATTTGCTGCGACAGGGAATATCTCGATAAAGTGACGACGAACGTTTGTCATGAACTCAGATCGCTGGGCGTCTAATTTGAGTGAAATTGCTGAGCTCAAATACACGCAAAGAACCAGATACACAAGGCGAAGGGTGATAGCAATAACACTGCCTAGCGCGGCGCCTTGAACACCAATACCTTCGAAATTTGAAAAGCCGTGAATGAGTCCATAAGAAAGTACAGCGTTGATCGGCAATTCAATCAAATACCCTTTAAACGGTATCTTGGTTCTTCCTAATGCATTAAATAGGGCGATAATTACTTGCGTTAATGCTGTGAAAATGACGAGATACTTTGAGATATCAAGGTAGTGGCTGATTTCTAAGTAAAGGGCTTTATCGTCGGTTAAGGCTTGAATTAAAGGCTGTTCTAAAAAGGTGAGCAGAAACCAAAATATTGTCGCGATACCTAAGTTGATGAACAGACCTGCCCAAAACGCTTTGGATAATGAAGCGGTAATGCCAGAACCCACGGCGCGGCTTAATACTAGCTGAGTGCCGTTTGCCAGCGCCATTTGAATACCGAGTACAAAAGCAACCATAGTGGTCGCAATTCCCATGGCAGCCAAAGGTATTTCACCAAGAGGAGAGACAAGCAGTGTGTCGATCATCAACATCGACTGCATCAAGATACCGTTTAAGGCGAGGGGCCAGGCGAGAGAGAAATTTTTCCTTACGTACGATTGTGAAGACACAAACAACACCTTATGTGTATAACCGTAAGCTTTCTCTGAGGTGGCGGAGTAGAGCGTTTAAAGAAGAAAACACTACGGTAGTTGATGGTTAAAAAATGGGTGCTAAAACAAGACTGACTTGTGTCTTTGAAAAACAAGTCAGTTTGGTTAATCTCGGTTATGCGATGGCTAATTCAACCCTAGAGAGCTTTTGGTTCTCATCGTCTAGCAGGACTTGAGAAGCAATTCGAGCTTGCTTGGCATCGCCAGACATTATTGCGTCGTAAATCGCTTTGTGTTCTTCTAAACAGAAGCGACCGCCTTCAGCGGAGTGGTCGATAAACTGCTTGAAGATAGTCGACAGAATGTTCGCGAATGGAATGTAAAATTGATTACCTGTCGATAAGAAAATCGTTTGGTGAAACAGGTGATCGTTGGTCGTCCACTCTTCATAATCGAAGCTATTTGCTGCGATGGTCATTTTCTGGAAAAGAATCGAAAGCTCTTTGCGTTGCTCTACAGTTGCATTGGTTGCAGCGAGTGCACACGCTTCCGGGTCAATCGCTTTTCTTAAGCCTAAAAATTGAGACAAGAAGGGTTTAGTATCTTCTAAATCTTGGATCCAGTACAGCAATTGCGGGTCCAAGAAGTGCCACTGTGTTCTCGGTTTGATACGAGTGCCCACTTTTGGCTTCGACTCGATTAAACCTTTTGCCGAAAGTAGCTTAGTTGATTCTCGAAGGGCAGTTCTGCTCACTCCAAAGATTTCGCACAGCTCCATTTCGCTGGGTAACTTTTGATTTTCTTCTAACTCGCCTGACAAGATCTTGCGAGCAATTTGTCTCGCCACTTGAACATGAATTCGGCGGCTTGAATCTTCCACCAATGTAAATATTGACATTTAAACCACCTGAAATTGAAACTTTGAAAACACTAAAAGCCAGACGAATCTGGTGTTTAGTGTCAGTGTATACGTCGAATTTAGTGTGAGGTTTTCCCTCATCTACTCGGGTCTGTTAACCTTATATAGTGTGGCGAACTTAAATCGCTGAGTGAGCTTATATAAACCAGCTAACTAGGGCGTTATTTGTCCGCCGTTAACATCTAGGATTTGACCTGTGATGTAACCGCTGCAAGCGTGCGATGCAAAGAAAGCGAATGAAGGGGCAACTTCATCAATATGGCCAAAGCGTCCCATTGGAATGTTGTTAGCAATGGTCGCTTTCAAATCGTCGCTCTTGCCATCGTGAAATGCGGTGTCGATAGTGCCCGGTGAAACAATGTTGAAACGGATATTGTCTTGCGCGAACTCTTTCACCCAATTGCGGTGAATGTCGTGTAACCAAGCCTTAGACGCGGCATAGATGCCTGCACCAACACCACCGCCTTCGCGAGCGGCGATAGATCCTGTGCTAATCACACAAGATGTTTGCCCGGACTCAGCAGCAGAGGCGCGTAAGTGCGGGATAGAGAACTTGGTTGTCATCAGCGCAGAGCGAACATTAAGGTTCATTACGCGCTCATAAAACTCATCATCGATATTTTCTAGATTGGCGCGACCACCAAGGCCACCGGCGTTGTTAATCAACACGTCCATGCCACCAAAATGATCAGTGAACTCTTTGACTAACCTTTCGCACTCTAATGTGTCCATTAGGTTTGCAGGAAAAAAGGCAACATCGCCACCCAGTGCGGTAAGTTCAGATAGAACGTCATCGACTTTTGGGCTGAAAGCACGACTATTGATGCCGATTTTTGCGCCGTATTTTGCAAAGACACGTGCGGTAGCTAAACCCATACCAGCAGTAGAGCCAGTAATTAGAATGCGTTTGCCTTTTAAATCGTTAAACATCAGAGCCGCCTATATTGTAGATTATTCACGCCAATAAATCATACAATAACACTTGCTATATTCAAGGGTGTTTATCTAAAAACGGGTTATTACCGACATAAATAGTGAGAGTAAGGGTGGTTTTGTGAGTTCACGCATACATTGAAATAGTAAATGAGAACTATTTGTATGAATTAATAGGTTGAATTGGTTTTATAAACCTAAAGATGAGCAGGTTTGTGAAATATTGCTCCAACCTTTACTGGTAGTGACCTCACGTTATTCTGATGCTGTGTTGGTGAAGATATAAATCAGTGCTATAGTCCGAGTTAAATAATACATATCTAATCGGTAAGTAGACACATGGCTGGCTCTTTCAATTCTATTTCAGGCTCTAAGCGAAGCCTTCATGTGCAAGTTGCACGTGAAATCGCCCGTGGTATTTTGTCGGGCAATTTGCCTCAAGGTTCTATTATCCCTGGTGAGATGGCTCTGTGTGAGCAATTTGGTATCAGTAGAACAGCATTAAGAGAAGCGGTTAAGCTTCTGACTTCAAAAGGCCTATTAGAATCTCGTCCTAAGATCGGTACTCGCGTTGTTGACCGTGCATTCTGGAACTTCTTAGATCCACAATTGATCGAATGGATGGACGGTTTGGCCGATACAGACCAATTCTGTCATCAGTTTTTGGGTTTACGCCGCGCGATTGAACCAGAAGCGTGTGCTTTAGCTGCTCAGTTCGCGAGTGCAGAACAACGCATTGAGCTGTCTGGTATTTTCCAACAAATGGTAGAAATTTCTAGCGAAGAAACGCTTGATCAAGAGCGTTGGCTAGATATCGACATGAAGTTCCATAGCCTGATCTTCAATGCAACAGGTAACGACTTCTATCTTCCATTTGGTAACATCTTAACGACCATGTTTGTTAACTTTATTTCTCACTCTTCTGAAGAGGGAAGTACTTGTATTAACGAACACCGCCAGATTTATGAAGCAATCATGGCAGGTAATAGTGACAAAGCACGCCACGCGTCAGCAAGTCACCTGTTAGAAACAAACCACAGATTACCAGCCGCTAGTTAATTGTTTTCACTGTTATTTTAGCTTTGATCGTTTTGCATTATCGACGAGAGGGCATTCTCGTAAAACTAGGGTAGTCAAAGTTAAAATTACGGTTATTCAAAAGCTAATTTCAGCAGTGACCTCTAAAAAGCACGTTTGATACGTGCTTTTTTTGCATCCAAATTTGATGAAAACCTGACTGGTGTCCAATATTTAATCTATTATTTGCTGTTTCGTTAAAAGCACTAGTAACCAGTATTTTAAGTTATATAATAATACTAATTAAATTATTGTGAGTGTGATTATGCCTCAGTCTCTACTGCCAAATATTCTTCAATTCATAGGTCAAATCGACCCATTCGATAAGATCCCTAAACAAGCACTTCGCGAACTTGCCTCTAACGTGCAAATTACTTATCTCGGCAAGGGAGATGTGGTCGATTTGTGTGAGTCTGGGAAGGAAAAATCGCTCTATATCATTCGAACGGGCTCTATGGAGCAACGAAAATCGGATGGTGTGCTTCGTGCCCGTCTAGGCAGTGAAGATTTGTTTGGCTTTACGTTCTTAGATTCTGAAGTCAACGACGAAAAAGGCTATAGAGCTGTCGCAATCGAAAACACCTTACTTTATGTGATTCCACACTCGGCACTTCAAACGCTTTTCAAAGCCTTTCCAAGTTGCGCAGAACACTTTGCTTCACAGGCGCAGGTTCGCTTGAAGTCGGCACTGGATGTGGTCTGGTCGAATAAAGAGAAAGGCCTGTTCATTCGTAAAGTTGAGGAAGTGGCAAGCGGGCAGGTGGCAATTGTTAAGTCTGAGCAAACCATCCAGTCGGTTGCGGTTGAAATGCTTCATCAACGCTCACCGTGTGCCGTGATCTATGAAGGTGAAACCATTGTTGGTTTGATCACCGACCGAGACATGACTAAGCGAGTGATTGCCCACGGCGTGAGTACTGATAGCCTGATCTCAGAGGTAATGACGCACTCTCCACTTACTGTAAAACCGGATGATCTGGTGCTGCATGCGGCCTCTATCATGATGCAATTTAATATCCGTAACTTGCCCGTTGTGAAAGAGAATAAGGTCGTTGGTCTTCTTACTACGTCTCATTTGGTTCAAAACCACCGTGTTCAAGCGATATTCTTGATCGAGAAAATCAAATACGCGGGCAGCGTGAAAACCATGTCTTCGTTCACCTCAGAGCGACAAGCTATTTTTGAAGCGCTGGTGGAAGGTAAAGTGGCGCCTGAAACCGTCGGCAAGGTAATGACCATGATTATGGACGCCTACACCCGTCGATTGATTCAAATAGCGATTGATAAGTTAGGCCCACCACCGTGTGATTTCTCTTGGATCGTAGCCGGATCGCACGCACGTAATGAAGTGCACATGTTGTCGGACCAAGACAGCGCGATTGTTCTTGCTGACGATGCAACCGACAGTGACCGTATTTACTTCAAACACTTAGCGATGATGGTGACCAACGGCTTAGCAAGCTGTCACTACCCATTATGTCCAGGTAAATTCATGGCTGCGACGCCAAAATGGTGTCAGCCACTCAGTGTATGGAAGCACTACTACAAGAAGTGGGTGGCTAACCCAGAGTACGAACGCTTGCTTAATATCAGTGTGTTCCTAGAAATTCGTACTATCTACGGCAACAGTGAGTTTGAAGGTATTCTGCGCGATGAGCTGCATAGCAATATTCGCGGTAACCGTGAGTTTTTAAGCACGCTAGTGAAAGACGCGGTCAATACCAACCCGCCACTTGGCATCTTCAATAGCTTAGTGCTAGAGAAGTCAGGTGAGAATAAGAAAACGTTGAACGTGAAGAAGTACGCGATCAACTTGATTATCGACTTAGCGCGTATTTATGGCCTTGCTGTGGAGTGCGATTTGTCGGCGACTGACGAACGTTTCGCTGCTGCCAATGAAAAAGGCATGCTGAGCGACGATGCATTCAAGAACATTCTGGGTGCTTACCAGTTCATTCTCTCTTTCCGTTTTGGCCATCAACTTGAAGCGCTGAAGAACGGGGATGTGCCTGACAACAACATCAACCCAGATAGCTTTGGTAGCTTTGAGCGTAAACACTTGAAAGATGCCTTTAGGATCATTGCTGACCTTCAAGAAGCGGCGAAAATTCGTTTCGGAGCACGTTAATGAAGCTATGTTCAACTAATAAATGTTTAAAACGAATGCTAAACTATTTTCACCCGCTTGAACGAATTAAACGCAAGCGTAAGCAATATTTGGGTACGGTTAAGCTGCCAGAAGCGTTACATGATCTGGTAGAACAGCCTTGTCCTGAAATGACGGATTTGGCCAAAGACAGCGACTATATCGTGTTGGATCTCGAAACCACAGGCTTAGACAGCGAACAAGATCTTATCTTGTCTATGGGATGGGTCGATGTGGTGAAAGGACGAATCGATTTGGCTTCTGCCAAGCATATCTACCTGAACAATGATTCTCAGATTAACGCTGAAACTGCGGTGATTAACCACATCACACCACAGATGCTGGAAGAGGGCGCATCTATTCATGATGCGATGCTCGCTTTCTTCGAAGCAGCGAAAGGCAAGATTATCGTCGCGCACGCGTGTGTAGTCGAAGAGAAGTTCATTAGCCAATACCTTCTTCGCTGCTACGGTTTAAGAGCGATTCCTCTGCTTTGGCTTGATACCTTGTGTATTGAGAAAAGCATGGAGAAAGCGATCAGCAATCATGAAGAAGTCGATTTAACCTTGGCAGGGACTCGCGAAAGGTACGGGCTTCCTGAGTACAACAGCCACAATGCATTAGCCGATGCCGTTTCGACAGCGGAATTGTTTTTGGCTCAGCAGAAGCGAGTTGTGCCTAACGATAATGTGACCGTTGCCTTTCTCTATCGGATTAGTCACTAGGAAAAAGAGCTGCAAGTGCGCGGCTCTTATTTTACTGATTTTAAAGGAAAAAAAGCCAGCGATTAAGCTGGCTTTTGTTTAGGTCTTAGAAAATTAGGACAGTAATTATCTTAGATTATTCATGTAGCTATCGATTAGAAGCTGTAAGTTAGACCAACACGGCTACGCAGTTCACGAGTCGCTTTAGTTGATGAAGTGCTCACATCACCAAACTCTACATATGGTGCCCATTGACCCATAATATGGCGAATGCTTGCGTTCAACTCGTAGTTGGTATCGTCGTTGTCGTAGATGTCATAGCCATCCGCTTTGTAGTAGTTACCTTCTAGACCAAAGCGCCAGTTTTCCATTGAGTAGTTAACGTTTGCCGTTAGACGGTGACGACGTTGATTAGAAACGTTTTTATCAACCGTGATTGGAACACCGTCACTATCAACAATAACATCACCATTGTCATCGAATTGATACTCTGAGCTGCTAGTGTTCTGTCTCATATCGTAACGGTAACGAGCACTTAGGCTTAGACCATCAACGCTATCCACTTTGTATGTTGCACGAACTTGAGGCTTGTATGTAACGCCAGATTCACGACCTTCAATTGGCATACCGTAAGTCATTGTCCAGTTATCGTTTAGTACATGACGGTAGTTTAGACCAAGCTCCCAACCATTGTTCTTCAAATCTTCCATGAATTTACCGTCTTCTCCCTTGAATTTCGCTTCGATATCTACAAGGAAGTTGCCAATGCTATCGCCAAGTTTTACACGAGTAGCGTGTTGATCTGTATGACTCTTGTATTCGTGTCTCATATCGAAAGACGCAGCAGATACAGAGCCAGCAGCGAGTACAGATGCCACAGCAATCACGATTTTAGTTTTATTCATGGTATTAATTCCATATTTATAGGTTGAGTATTGGCCATAATTACAAGCCAAATAGAGTAGTTCTTGTCTTAAATGCATTTTGTTTTTGAAATTATTTCTTGGTTATTTCAAATTTATTTTGCATTTAAATAATACAAATATGGTAGCGATCCGAGGCGTGATGATCTGTGAACTTGATCGTGTTGTTAGGACAAAACCACTATTTACAAAGGGTTACAAAATCGAGTTGTTTTGTTAAGTTGATGTTTTTTAGTGATTTGTTTGGCTGTTGATAATGGTTTTGAAGAGTTTTGTTCATCAATAAATGTGCGCTACAGCAAAAAATTGAACCTTTAGATATCATTTTTATTTGTAATACATTATTATTTACTAACTTTCTTTAGCAACACATAACTTTGCTGTGTTGATTGCATGAACAGACGGTGTGAAGCCGAATAAGTAAGAGTGGTCTTGAAGCTAAATGGATTAAATCCACCGCTTTAAGAACATGAGACATTTACTTGAGGTGATTTAAAGCTCAATCAGAGAAGGTTTGAAATGTAGTAGGCAAGGTAGTGACATAGCCTGCTATATAAGTATGAACTTGATAGGAATGAACTGGGTTCGAATCGTTACCCGTTGTCCTCATCAGCGACAAAGAAGAAATCGTTGAAGTGCTTGCGAAAGCATTTTGATTATTGCTCCCAACTATTCTAATTATAACTTCTGCTTTCATCTAGAAAGGTAGGAGATGGTAGTCGAAGATCTACCCTTGCGCTCATGTTGATACAGGCAACATGAGCGTTTTTTTATTTTAAATTTGAGTAGAGAGTCGTGTGCGGCTCAATAAGCGTGTAAACCGCGGCTTAAGAATAGGCTTTTAGGTTGATGACAACACGCTCAAGTGAGTCTGTTACAGCATCAAAGCCACGAACATTCACGCTTAATCACATGAATGTTCGTTTCCCTTCTCTTCTCTTCTCTTCTCTTGTCTCTTAGTTGCAGACGTGTAGCTGCAAACTTTAACAGCAGGCGTTTAGTTATATCAAAGAGCTCCGTGAGAGCTGTTCTTGAGGCTTAGCTTTCTGTAGGCATCCACACCTGTTTAGAGGTGACTTTGTGATCTTTAAAGGTCAGTTCTTCAACTTTGTCACCGTTAGTATTCCAGCGAGTAAGTTTTCCGTTCGCGACTTCACCTTCATCAAACTTCGCTTGGCTGGCCTTATTACCGTTCGGGTAGTAGTCCGTTACCAATCCATCTTTTTGTCCGTCGCTGTATTCAGCTGTCAGGCTTTGTTCCCCATTGGGATACCAGCGAGAGGCGGTGCCTGATAATTCATTGTCTTTATAATTGAGTTCTGCTTTTTTCTGTCCGTTTGGATACCAGGTTTCAGCTTTGCCTTGCAGTTCACCTTTTACGTAATTCACTTTAGAAGCGACTTGGCCATTCGGATACCAGTTAGTTTCTAGCCCAAGTTCTAAGCCATCGGCAAACTGAGCTTGGGTCGCGACTTGGCCGTTATCGAACTTCTCTTCAAATTGACCAGTGAAAGGTTTTGAATGGTTTACTTGGTAAGCCACGCCTTTACGCATCTGTAAGTAGTCAACAGCATCTTCACGCGGTGTTGCTGCATAGCTCATAGAAGATACCGTACTAAGAGCAATTAAGATTGGAACGTATTTCTTCATAATGACACCTTTTTATTGGACGGGGAAAGTGTAACGGGTGTGTTAAAAGCATTTCACTTCCGTGTATCCCTGTCAGTATCTAATAGTGGTTTTCAAGTTTTCATTATTGGCTGCCTAATATAGGGAACTTTTAAAAGCAAATTATCGATCTTATTTGTACTACAAATATATTGGTTTAATTCATTTTTATAAATTATATCTAACGATATTTTTGCTGCTCTTCTTTAAGCTTTGATCGTCAAGAATAATAGTTTTTAACGATGAATCTTCGATTTTTAGAGACTTTGTTCATGTTTTTCGGGGTTTTGGTCGAAATTTAGTGCGGATAACTGCACTGACTTGAGGAATTGCGCTCCTAGGTGGTGCAACTTTGAACTCGATCACTTGTATGATTAATTGAGTGTCAGACTGTAAGATCATTGTCACGCATTTGGATTATTGTAGTACAAATATACTTGCCATTTATTTATAGTGACCTCAACAAAAAAACATAAATAAAAGGTCTAACGATGGAACTCAATACCCTGATAGTTGGCATCTACTTCCTATTCTTAATTGCGATAGGGTGGATGTTTCGAACGTTTACAAGTACGACAAGTGATTACTTCCGTGGGGGAGGTAATATGCTGTGGTGGATGGTAGGTGCAACCGCATTTATGACCCAGTTCAGTGCTTGGACATTTACTGGTGCAGCAGGTAAAGCCTTTACCGATGGCTTTGCCGTAGCGATTATCTTCATCGCGAACGCATTCGGTTACCTAATGAACTACCTTTACTTCGCTCCGAAGTTCCGTCAACTGCGTGTTGTGACGGTAATTGAAGCGATTCGTATGCGTTTTGGTAAGGTGAATGAGCAAGTATTTACTTGGTCTGGTATGCCAAACAGCGTTATCTCTGCAGGTATTTGGTTGAATGGTCTAGCAATCATCGCATCGGGTATCTTCGGCTTTGATATGACAACGACGATTGTCCTAACGGGTCTGGTTGTACTAGTAATGTCAGTAACAGGCGGCTCTTGGGCGGTAATCGCATCTGACTTTATGCAGATGGTTATCATCATGGCGGTAACGGTGACGTGTGCTGTGGTTGCGATTTACCACGGTGGCGGCGTTACGCAGATCGTTAACGACTTCCCAACGGATTCGTTCATTACGGGTGATAACCTGAACTACATGAGCATCTTCAGCATCTGGGCTGTGTTCATCTTCTTAAAGCAGTTCAGCATCACCAACAACATGCTTAACTCTTACCGCTACCTTGCTGCGAAAGATTCAAATAACGCACGTAAAGCAGCTCTACTTGCTTGTGTACTAATGACGCTTGGTCCAATCATCTGGTTCATGCCTTCTTGGTTCATGGCAGGTCAAGGTGTTGATTTAGCAGCAGCTTACCCAGAAGCTGGCAGCAAAGCCGCTGACTTCGCTTACCTTTACTTCGTTCAAGAATACATGCCTGCAGGTATGGTTGGCCTTCTGATTGCCGCTATGTTCGCAGCAACAATGTCTTCAATGGACTCAGGTCTAAACCGTAACTCAGGTATCTTCGTTAAGAACTTCTACGAGCCGATTCTTCGTCCTAAAGCGACAGAGAAAGAGCTAATGGTTGTTTCTAAACTAACGTCTACCTTCTTCGGTATCGCGATCATCTTGGTTGCTCTGTTCATCAACTCTCTTAAAGGTCTGAGCCTTTTCGACACCATGATGTACGTGGGCGCATTGATCGGCTTCCCAATGACAATTCCAGCATTCTGTGGCTTCTTCATCCGTAAAACACCGGATTGGGCAGGTTGGGGCACGCTAGTTGTAGGTGGTGTGGTTTCTTACTTCGTTGGTTTCGTTATCACTGCGGACATGATTCAAAACTGGTTCGGTCTAAATGAACTAACTGGCCGTGAGTGGGCTGACCTGAAAGTGGCTATCGGCCTTATCGGTCACATCATATTTACTGCTGGCTTCTTTGTTCTTTCAACACTGTTCTACAAGCCTCTTGCTGAGCACCGTGAGAAAGACGTAGACAAGTTCTTCAACAACCTAGCGACGCCACTAGTTGCTGAAAGTAATGAACAGAAGAAACTGGATAACAAGCAACGTCGTATGTTGGGTTCACTTATCGCGGTAGCGGGTGTGGGCGTAATGACTATGTTCGTACTGCCAAACCCAATGTGGGGACGCATGGTATTCGTTCTGTGTGGCTTGATTGTGTTCTCTGTTGGTCTGTTACTTGTTAAAGCAGTCGATGACAAAGTCGAGCAACAAGACGAAGTGACTCCAGCCGAAGGCTAATTTAATACGCATCCTAAATAACATCACGGCCACCTGAACGGGTGGTCGTCATTTTTATAATCCAAACTTTAATGTGAGATGTACGATGAACAAAAAACTATTATCGGTAAGCATTATTAGCGCGTTCACACTCGCTTTTGCAACAGGCTGTACAACACAAGAAAAAACAGCACCCGTAGTCAGTGTCGCTGAACAAGCTACGCCTGCTGTTAGCGAAATTGACCGTAGTCACCTATTGAGCAGTGACCGCTTAACAGAGGTAGATGGCGACACTTTAGCCGTTGCTTCGGAAGAGCAAGTGGCTGCGCTTAAAGCACAATTTGAAAACCTAAAAGATGGCGACGAAGTGGTTATCCCTGCCGGTAAATACGCGAACTTAGGTCAAGTGACGATCACGGCGAATGACATCACTATCAAGGCAGAGCAAGCAGGTTCTGCGTGGATCACGGGGTTGATTCAGTTTGAACTGAAAGGCGATGACATCACGCTTGATGGCTTGGTATTTACTGAAGGCGGCCCTAAAGAACGCTTTGGTGCAGTTCGTATGATGGGTAATGGCAATACGCTTCAAAACTCAACATTCTACTACTTCAACCACGATTACACGTACGAGCCAGACGAGCGTCGTTCTGAGTATCCAAAGTACCTTTGGGTATCTCTATGGGGTAAAGACGGCAAAGTCATCAACAACCGTTTCGAAGGTAAACAAAAACGCGGCACTTTGATTGGTGTACAAAAAGATGACACAGCTGACAACCACCTGATCGCAAATAACATCTTCATGGATCAAAAGCCTAACCAGTTCAACGAATTCGACATCAAAGAAGCGATTCGTTACAACGGCAACAGCTGGGAAGCGATCCGTATTGGTGATTCTAAATCTTCACAGTGGGATTCAAGTTCTAAGTTCGTGAACAACCTAATGATCGATATGGATGGTGAGCGTGAGCTTATCTCGATTAAGTCGGGCGACAACACGATCTCAGGCAACACGATCTTCCAAAGTGCAGCTCTTATTTCACTGCGCCACGGTAAAGGCAACACAGTTGAGAACAACATGATTCTTGGCAATGGAAAGCGCCTAACGGGCGGCATTCGTATCTACGATGAAGATCATGTGATTCGCAATAACTACATTGCCAACACTCGTGGTCGTGATGGTGTGATTGAAGGCAACGCTGACCTACGTGGCGGCATTGTTATTAACACGGGCATCATCGACGTAGCGAATGGTGAGCAGCTAGATCAATCGGTGAAAGGCAAAGAGCTTAATAAGCAGTGGACACCGAAAAACATCACGATCGAGAACAACTCGCTAGTTGATACTGAGTGGGGTATTGTTTACGGCAACCAAAGCCACCGTGTAAGTTTGTTTGACAACGCAGAAGTGGAAGGCATTTATGCGGGCGTTGATGTGGCTTTCAAACACAACGTGGTTGATAACTCGCAGTCACCTGAGTTTGTAAGTGTCCGTGCAACGCAAGACTTCCCATTAGTTGGCGCAACCTACACAGACGAAACTTACGTAGGTCAAGTAACGGATTCTGAACTGATCGAAGGCTACTCGGTTGAGCTACCAAAAGTCGTTGTAGAAAACGGCATGAACGCTTACCAAGGTGAAGGCGCAGACGTGTCTAAACTTGCGGTTGTGACAGCTGAAACAGCGGGTCCAGACTACGTGCTTGAGAATACGACTAAGTAATTTATTAGTTAATGGCTAATGGCTAATGGCTAATGGCTAAAGGTTAATGGCTTGAGCTACCAAATCAATTCACGATAGCTGTCCTGACCATAACACTTAAAAAGCCTCAACAGATAATGTCTGTTGAGGCTTTATCGATCTTAGGTCGTGATCATCTCAATCTTACGTCGAGACTACTGTGATTTATACTTATGCAGTAGATCCCAAGGGATATGACATAAGTGGTGATCTTCAGGGAAGTGACTTAAGTGATGCTGGTGGATGTCGTCGCTGGCAACATAATTGGTCAACGGCAACACCTCAACAGCGATACGGTCGGCATCATCTCTTGAAGAAATATAGTGCTTAGCTTCGGTTAAGTGTTCTGCATTAGTGCTGTATACACCTGTGCGGTATTTCTCTCCGACATCGACACCTTGTTTATTCAAGCTGTAAGGGTCGATAATCTCAAACAAGTGTTCCATCAAAATCGTGACTGACGTGATGTTTGGATCAAATTCAATTTGTACGCACTCCGCGTAGCCATTGTAATCGCTTTGTGTCGTTTTGTTCTCTGTTGGCTGGGCGCTTCCATTAGCACGGCCTGCTTCTGTGCTGATAACACCAGGAACGTACTTAATAAATTCTTGTACACCCCACAAGCAGCCGCCAGCTAAATAAATTTGTTCCATACTTCTCTTTGAGCTCTCTGTGTTTGTTGATGTTCGTTAGGTACCCGAATCAATACGATGATACCCGTACGTATAAAAAAGCGTCTATAAAAATGAGCGCGCAAATAAAAACAAGCGTTTAGGCATTGTAAACCTGTGCGACTGAACAAACATAAGTTTAATATGATTTGTGATTATATAAGTCAGTATTGCTTTGTCATCAACTCGAATCTCAACATCAAGTGAGCGTTACTCTAAACATGTTTGATCAAATAAAAGACTTCATTAATCCGAGCAAGAACCCAGACTTGACTCAGGCTCATGAATATCAGCGCAAGCATCTTCCTACATTGTGGCTGTTGGGCAAAACGGGGGCGGGCAAGTCATCGTTTATTCAAGCGGTCACGGGCGACTCTTCTGTAGAAGTGGGCAATGGTTTTGCGCCTTGTACCATGACGGCGATGTCGTATGAGTTTCCGCAAGACAAACCCGTGATGAGGTTTCTTGATACCAGAGGACTCAGCGAAGCGAATTACGATGCGAAAGAGGATTTGGAAGAGATTGGTCAGGCAGGTAATGCGTTAGTCGTTGTAATGAAAGCCGACGAACCTGAACAATCCGCTGTGCTTACGGCTCTAAAACAGATTAAGAAACAGAAGAAGATTAAACACTTGTTGCTGCTTCATACGGCGGTGTTGTCTTCCAGTGAACCAGATCGAGCAAGGCAAATTCAGTTCAACAGCAACCAAGTAGAGAAGGCTTGGGGTAAAGAGTTTGAATCGGTAGCGGTCGATTTCGAAACGGATGACAACGCTATGTCTAACAGCGAAGCGGTTTACAACTATGACATCTTGTTAGAAAAGCTGAGCAGTATTCTTCCGGTGATAGGAATGATGGTGCAAGACAAAGAACATTCCACGCAAGAAGAAGCCAACTTTGATCAAGTAGAAAACGAAGTGCTTTGGTATGCAGGAAGTGCCGCAGCGAGTGACCTGATTCCGGGTGTTGGTTTGGTGTCGGTACCTGCGATTCAAGCCAAAATGCTTCACAGCTTGGCCAATCAATATGGGGTCGAATGGAATAAGAGAGTCTTTAGTGAGTTGATAGGCACTCTGGGAAGCAGCTTTGCTTTGCAATACGGAATGAAGCTGGGCACTCGACAGTTGATAAAGCTGATTCCAGTTTATGGTCAAACGGTAGGTGCGGTGGCTGCAGCGGCAATGAGTTTCGGCACCTCTTATGGTTTAGGTCGCGCGGCTTGTTTTTACTTCTATCATAAGAACAAAGGTGAAGAAGTGTCTGAACAAGAGATGCAGAAGATCTACAAAGAATCTCTGAATAAAGGAAAGGCGGCGTCGGGTTATGAAGAAAATTAGAAACCTATTTCGATTACTGGCGGTGCTATCGAGCGGACGCTGGGGCATTGCCCTGATTTCGGCGATCTTCCCAAGCATTATCATGATGGGTTTTGGTGTCTTCTTGGCGATCAAATACGGTTATCTACTCGAAATGTCGATTGCCATTGCCGTGAGTACCTTGGTGTTCACCATTCCTTTATTCATTTCTAGCCGTTCTTCAAGCCGCTCTTCAAATAAAGAGTCTTTCTCGAATAAAGAGAGTGGCGGCCTTGGCGAGGATACTGCTGAAGCTGAATCACAGCATAAAAAAGCTGATATCAACGATGCATTGGTTAAGGCTTCGGCTGATTGGTCTCAAAAAGAACTGTCGATCTGGAATGATTCAAAACACCATGTACGCCAACAATTAATGGTCGACATAGAGTGGGGTAACCTAGACCAAACCGGTTTAGAGGTACTTGAATTTGTTGCGAAAAAGTTTGATAAGAAATCACTCGATTTTTCGATTCCTGAAGGGCTAAAGCTGTTCGAAGAGGTCAGCCGACGCTACAAATTGGTAGTGCGAGAGCATATCCCCGGCATTGAGTATCTCAAGGTTTCTTACATCAAAGCGGGCTACGAAGCCTACGATAAATACGGTGAGCTAGGACAGAAGATCTTCAAAGCGGCTATTTGGGGTAACCACCTTAAAAACTTGTATTTGAATCCACTCAAGGTGATTTCTGATTTAGGACGAGAACAAGCGACAGCAACGATGACAAGGGGTGTGGTTGATGACATGCAATACGCCGCCAAACAAGCCTTGTTAGATGAAGTTGCGGCGGTGGCGATTGACCTCTACAGCGGACGTTTCAGCATTGAAGATGAGGCACTTAAAGTGTCTGATGTTTCTGAACTCGACGAACAACGCTTTGCTCCAGAGCTAGAGCCTGTGCGAATCGTGCTGGTGGGACAAACCAGTTCGGGTAAATCTTCACTTATCAATGCACTCAAGCAAGAGTTGGTTGCAGAAGTGGATGTGCTGCCATCAACCGACACTTCAACGGTGTATAACGTGTTTGTCGACGACAATGATGTTCGAGTTGTTGATCTTCAAGGGCTTGATGGCAACTCTAAAACCGAAGCCTTAATGCTGAAAGAGATGACCCAAGCCGATGTGGTGCTATGGGTATTGAAAGCCAATCAGTCTGCGCGTGATTTGGATAAGCAATTGAAAGATAGATTTGATGCTTTCTATGACGATCCGAAGAACATCTCACGTAAGAAGCCGATTGTGGTGTCGGTTGTGAATCAGGTAGACAGATTAAAGCCTGTAGACGATTGGCAGCCACCGTATGACTTAGAGAATCCAACATCGACCAAAGCGAAGATCATTGCTCAAGCGCTCGAATACAATCATATATTGCTGCAAACCGATATCGTGTTACCGCTGGCGATTGCGCCAGAAAAGGTACAGTTTGGTTTAGATACTTTAAGGCAGACGTTGATAGAGCGTATCGCTGACGCAAATAACGTTCAGAGAAACCGCCAACGTTTAGAAGCCATGAAAAGAGGCTCGTCGGTTAAAGGCCAACTGAATAAAGCAGTCAAAGTGGGTAAGAAGGTGGCACCCAGCGTATTGAAAGCGGCGACACCAAAACTGGCTGAAATGGCCATCAAGCAAGCCGTGAAGAAGAAGTAAGTCATTCACTGCGAATACGGTTCTGGTGAGGTTTGAGCCTCATCAGAATTTATCTTTTCTAGATCGGCGAGTTTTGGATCTTGGATTTTTAAGCTCAGTAGCTCTCTAGAAGACAGCTTTTTAGAAAACAGCCATCTTCGCCCCTTATTAGAGATGTATTGAGTTTAAAAGAGATTCGATATTATTAAGTAACTCGCTGAACTAGTTTAATAGTATATAAACGGCTGTGATTCACAGTTTATATAACGATGCTATCGTATTTAATTATCATTCTAAATGTTGATCACATTTATACTTTTCTAAGCTGTATTTATAAAACAATTGCACTATATTTAAACTTCGGATCATCTTGATTTCAACGTAGGGATATATTGTGAACATGTATCTGAAATGGCAATCAACAACTTGGCTAACCTTGTTAGCTTGGTATACCTTAGATCACCAACTCTCGTTCCACCTTTCTTCAGAGTAGTACCCTCTAGGCGTCACGCGCCAGCAAAGCAGCGAGCTTTGTTTACCTATCAGCAGCTTTGATAACCTTTGAACGTATGAATGTCGCACTTATTATTCCGTGTAGGGTATTCGTTTTTTGTCGTTCTCGCTAATTATCTTAGCCTCTGTTTAGGTTTGATTAATAAGTCATTATTTAATTTGTTTATTTTCACTGTTAATTTTCTGTGTATCTTTATACGGAACTATTAATTTAATAGTGAGGACTCGTGACATCTAAAGAAAATACATTTCGACCTGATCGGAATGTATTGAAAGGTACTATTATGGAAAATTTCAAACATCTACCAGAACCGTTTCGTATTCGTGTTGTAGAACCAGTAAAAAGAACAACCTCTGCATATCGTGAGCAAGCCATTGTTGAAGCGGGCATGAACCCATTCTTACTGGATAGTGATGATGTGTTTATCGACTTACTGACAGACAGTGGTACAGGTTCTATTACTCAGCGTATGCAAGCCGCGATGTTAATGGGTGATGAAGCTTACAGTGGTAGCCGCAGTTACTACGCATTGTCGAATGCGGTGAAAGATATCTTTGGCTATGAGTTGACGATTCCAACACACCAAGGGCGCGGCGCAGAGCAGATCTACATTCCTGTTCTTATCAAGAAGCGTGAAATGGAAAAGGGACTCGATCGCAGCAAAATGGTCGCCTTGTCGAACTACTTCTTCGATACAACACAAGGTCACACCCAAGTGAATTGCTGTGTGGCGAAGAACGTTTATACCAAAGAAGCGTTCGATACATCAGTGAATGCGGACTTCAAAGGCAACTTCGATGTGGTGAAGCTGGAAGAAGCGATCTTAGAAGCGGGCGCGGCCAATGTTCCTTACATTGTGAGTACCATTACTTGTAACTCTGCTGGTGGACAGCCAGTGTCCATCGCCAATCTAAAAGCCGTTTATGAAATCGCTCAGAAGTACGATATTCCTGTGATCATGGACTCGGCACGCTACGCTGAAAATGCTTACTTCATTCAACAACGTGAAGCGGGTTATCAGGATTGGACAATCGAACAGATCACGCGTGAGTCTTACAAATACGCGGATGGTTTAGCTATGTCTGCCAAGAAAGATGCCATGGTACAAATGGGCGGCTTGTTGTGCTTTAAAGACGACGCTTTCATGGATGTGTACACAGAGTGTCGAACCTTGTGTGTCGTGCAAGAAGGCTTCCCAACCTATGGTGGTTTAGAAGGTGGCGCGATGGAGCGTTTGGCGGTTGGTCTGTATGACGGTATGCGCCAAGACTGGTTGGAGTACCGTATTGGTCAGGTTCAATACCTTGTTGATGGCTTAGAAGCGATGGGCATCGTGTGCCAGCAAGCAGGCGGTCATGCTGCGTTTGTGGATGCGGGTAAACTGCTTCCTCATATTCCAGCAGGTCAGTTCCCAGCACATGCTTTGGCGTGCGAACTCTATAAAGTCGCGGGTATCAGAGCGGTTGAGATTGGGTCTTTGCTGCAAGGACGCGACCCAGCAACAGGTGAACAACACCCATGTCCTGCTGAGTTGTTGCGCCTTACCATTCCTCGCGCGACCTACACACAAACACACATGGACTTCATTATCGAAGCATTCGAAAAAGTGAAAGAGAATGCAGGACAAGTGAAAGGGCTCGATTTTACCTACGAGCCGCCGGTGTTAAGACACTTCACTGCGCGCTTGAAAGAGGTAGAGACCAGCGAGAAACAAACAGAAAAAAAGAACGAACAAACGCTCGAAGAAGCATTTTAAAATAAAAACATAAGCGAATAGTCACTAGAACCCTAATCAAAGGCTCCCTCGGGAGCCTTTTCTTTTTTTGGATGGTAGGGGAGTTAGGCAGTTAAGCCTTTAAGTAGTTAACCCGTTAAAAGCTGAACTACGCTTGTTTGTTTTTCAGGGTAGATTTCAACATTTGGAATAACCACTGATTCAAAGGTGCGTCTTTTTGCGAGCGGCGGCAGCTCATCACATAGCTCACATCTATGGTTCATGTTCGATTGTTAAAGTTACTCCAACAAAAACACAGATACCAAACGAACAAAGAATTAGAAATACAACGAGGTGATGTATGAACAAGTTAATCGCACTTGGATTGATGGCTTTGTCTATGAACACGGCTTTCGCGGCTGACGGTACTTATGCGAGTACTCTCGATATGATGAGAAGCGAAGGCAATCAAGTAAAGGCTGAGCGTGTTGAATCTGATCCAGTGCTTGAAGGAAGAAATGACGCCGCTAATGGCGGAATAAAATTCCAAAAGAACGTTGATCAAGACCAAACGATCCAGCTTACAGGTCGTCGTGATTAACGTTAAAGATGTGCTTACCATTGTCATGAGAAATGCTGCGCCCTCGGGTGCAGCATTTTTCGTTATTGGGTTGTGGAGTATTTTATAAACTCTAGCGATCTAGCCTTGGCATGTTGTGTAACGTGTGGCATTTTGTTGTTCTCTAATTTAAGAACGCGACTCGGTGTTGGTTAAGCATTACAAACCAGTAAGCGAACGCTCGAAAGGACTAGGAATGACTCAAAAAGAAACGGGAATGATTCGTCATATTCTACTGATTAAGTTTAAAGAAAACGCTGAGGCTTCAGAGGTTCAAAAACTAAAGATGTTGTTTGAAGCGATGCCAAACAAGGTTGAAGGGGTCACTTCAGTCGAGTGGGGGCTAAATGACAGCCCTGAAAACAAGAATCAAGGTTATACCCACTCAGTGTTAATGACATTCGCCGATGAACAAGGCCGTCAGAATTATCTTCCGCACCCAGAGCATGATGCGCTGAAAGATGTGTTTCGTCCGCTTTTAGAAGACATCATTGTGTTTGATTACTCCCTGTAATTAGGTTCTGAGTAGGTCTCTTGTGTTTTACTTACCTTCGATAATGAAGAGTTAGGGCCTAGCGATTAAGCCCTAACTCAATAAGAAACGACTTACTCTGTTGGCGAAATAGTGACTGGTGCAAACGATGCGACAGCATTCCCGCCTGCGCCCCAGCGGTAGCGAGGCCAGAAGATAACTGTCTGATTGGGGTAGTACGTCTGTTTGTCGTAGTCCAGATAAGGCATCTCAACGAGGTCTATCTGTGGTTCTAAACGACCTTTATGTCATCTACTGTTTATGCTCATTTTTATTCCGTTAACCTGCCAATAGGCAGTAAAGTTAACGCAAAGCGTGAATAAGAATGGCATTACTTTTAAATAATGCCGTTGTGCCACGGTTAAGCTCTAGTCAATTTGATAGCCACTTCTGATTCCAGTTCACTTAATGGTCGAGGTTTACTGAAGTAATAACCTTGCAGCAGATCTATCCCCAGTCCGTTTAGGCGTTGGTTATGATCAGCAGTTTCCACCCCTTCAGCTACAACACGATAGCCCAAGCTTTTACCCATCATGATCATAGTGTTGACGAAGTCTAAGTTGGTCTGCCCTTGAGTTATGTCAGAGATAAATGAACGGTCGATCTTTACTTCACTTAGTGGAAGTTGCTTTAGTAGAGATAGAGAAGAGAATCCCGTGCCAAAATCGTCAAGAGAGATAGAAATTCCTACATCGTGTAGTTCTTTAAGTGAGTTTATGCATAACTCGTAATCGACAATTGCTGCTGACTCGGTTATCTCAATACAGAATAACGTCAAAGGAAGCTGGTATTGGCGAATAGTTCGAATGATTTCTTGAGCGAAGTGAGGCTGTATCAGCTGTTTTGCACTGATATTAATGGAAATATGGCTCATGGTTTGTAGCCATTCAGATCCTTCAACATCCTTACAAACTCGATGAATGATACATTCACCAAGCTTGCTGATTAGGCCAGCTGATTCAGCAACCTCGATAAACTGGTCAGGAGGGACATCCCCCAATGTTGGAGATTCCCATCTTGCTAGTGCTTCAACAGCAGTAATCTTTTCATCTTGCCCACAATATTGAGGTTGGTAGTGCACCTTTATTTCTTGTTGAGCGATGGCACGACTGAGTTGGTGCTCTATTTCGATTATGTTTTCCGTCTCTTTTGCCATTGACCTTTGAAAGTTGAGATAGCTTTGTCCTCCCAGCTTTTTAGCTTGATACATGGCAATGTCGGCCTGCTTAATTAATTCTTCGGCACTTACTCCATCATAAGGATACATAGCGATGCCTAGGCTTCCTTGGCTGATAATCTCAATATCATCAACGATCAATGGGTTTTGAACGGCATTTAAAATCTGCGTGGCGAGTGCGTTGATGTCTGCTTCGGAACTGACATTACACAAAAACAAGAATTCGTCACCTCCCAAACGTGCGACAAGGTGTTCACTTGATAGCACGTTCTGAATATGTTTGGTCACGTGGCAAAGAAGTGCATCACCGACGTGATGACCAAAAGAGTCGTTGATAATCTTAAAACGGTTAAGATCCATCAACATGACCGCGCGTTTTTGGTTAGGTCGATTCACAATGTGTTGCGCGATGCTTTCCATTATTTTCCGGCGATTAGCGATGCCAGTAAGCGCATCATAATACGCCATGTGTTGAATCTTTTCCGCATCTTCTCGCTCTTGAGTTACATCCGTCATTGAGCCAATGAAGCGCACAGCCTGCCCTTCTGCATTATGAACCGCTGAGCCATTGGCATGAACCCAGATATATCCGCGATGTTGCGTCTTCATCCTGAATTCACATTTGAACGGTACTTCTTCGTTTAAGTGGTTATGAATGGCGGATTCGAGAAGTTCTAAGTCTTCTGAGTGTATATATTGGAACAGATGGTCACATCCTAACTTACGATCAGAAAAGGTATCTTGACAGCCAATCATTTTGGTTAACCGACTGTTCCAGACAAGAGTATTGGTTAGTAAGTCCCAATCCCAGATACCATCGTTTGAGCTGTTAGATACTACTTTGAGCTGTTGCAACAACTGTTGGGAGTTCTTCTGACGATTGTTACTTGTATTGATAAGCTCGTCGCGCTCGATGAACAGTGCGAGCATATCTAAATAATTGTTGAATACCGATTGTGTACCGATATCTTGGTGATCTTGCAATGAATCAACAACAGCGACGAGCTTCCAGTGATCTTCTTGCCCTGAGTTGATAGGAAGAATGGAAGCAACGAAATGATCATAGCGTTCGAAAAATGGGAAATTGCGAATATCGTCTTGAATATCTGTTTGTTGCGGTAGGGTAGTTGGCTGAGTCATGCCTTTTTCTACCCATTTCCTAATAGTGTATTGCTCCGAATTACACTCAGCGAGACAGGCCCAGTCAAGATTGTTTCCGTAAAGGCTTTGAGCATCTCTAATTGAGTCAAAACCTCCTTGTGCTTGTGAATAGAAATTTTCGAATATCTCAGCGGGAGAACGCCCTTGCACATTTAAGAGGATTTGGCGAGTTGAGTTGATATCTTCTTTATGTTCGAGATCTGGGTTTGTGTTACCGCAAGACTGATGAACGATGAGCTTTTGCGGGACACTATTATTGGCATTATTAAAAGGCTTCCCAGAAATACGTTCCAACACGCGGTGAAATACTTGCGTCGCTAGAAGCTCAAGCTGTTGGTCTACTGTTGTTAACTTGGGATTGAATTGTTGACCGACGAAAATATTATCAATGCCTACGATGGCGACATCGTCAGGTACCGAGATATTGCTGTGAGACAGTTGCTCCATCATACCTACAGCATTGTGGTCAGTTGCGCAGATAACCGCAGTGCATTTGGATTTACGCTGTATAAATTCTATTGCGGCTTCTCGTCCCCCAGATAGAGAACAATTCGACACGCGGAAGAAATGGCGTTGGTTGAATGAGCCTTTATGATCAATCACCGTACGTTGATACGCTTTGAAGCGAGACCTGATATCATTAACAGTGAGATCGCCACAAAAGCCGATTTCTTCGTGTCCTTGACTTTGTAACCATTCATAGAGCTTAGTGACACCATCACTTTGCACACTATAATACTGCTCAACGGGCAGCGGCGCATAGCTTGCTCCAATAGAAATGACTGGAATGTTTGCGTTTATAGCTTCTTCGATCAACTTTACTGTCGCTGCATGGAGAACGACCACAAGGGCATCGAGATGATTAAAATATATAGGAAGTTTAAAATCTCTTCGCTCACCCGAGCGGATGAAGATCAGATTGACTTTATGGTTTTTCGCAAGCCTTCTAAGGGTTGCATTTAGCTCGCCCATGTAGAAGCCACTGAGCATAGGCAGCACAATGCCAACGGTAGGACGTTTTTTAGATGTAACAATAGTCATGTTATTAGCCGGTCGAAAGTTGTGTTGTGTAGAACTGTTTTCGGGGGAGAATAGATATCTTTTTATTATTTCTTCCATGCTCTACTAAGCGAGCTTGAAAATAAACTTACGGCAAAAGGAAATGCAAAACCACGCACAATCCGAGTAAGTCTAACTCATATATTTGAGAGGTTACTCAGAAGCGGTCCTCAATTTATGGACATGACTTAAGCGACTGATCTGTTCTGACAGTACCTAGAATAACCGGAACGGATTATGACTAGAAACGCAGAAACCACTCTCCTGAATTTAATTGCAACAATAAATGACATACAAACGTAGAGGTAGCGCACAAAATCGAAAAAGGGGATATCGCGATTACGTAATCATTGATCTAGCCGATAGTGAGATAGTGATAAGAGGTCGATAATTCGTTGTCGGATCTAAATTAGAACTTTAAATCTAATTTCTAAGTAGTTGTTATCTCAGGAAGAGTTTTTGTGCTATGCGCCCCTATATTAAATACATTATCCCTATTTTAATTCCTTTCATTATCCTCGTAATGCCGCTATCAGCGTTTCCATTTGAAGGCCTTACGATTATTCAACAACGCGTTATCGCGATCTTTTTATTAGCGGCATTGTGCTGGGTGTTCGAGCCCATCCCGATCTACGCGACGTCTGTTGTTATTATCGTTCTGCAATTATTGATGTTGTCGGATAAAGGGCTGATCTTTTTAAGGTTTGAGCATGGGGAAGAACATTTTGGTGAGCTGTTAAAATACAGCGATATCATGGCGACATTCGCTAGCCCAATCATCATGCTGTTTTTGGGTGGTTTCTTCTTAGCAATGGCCGCCACTAAATATCGATTAGACGTAAACTTAGCTCGCGTGTTGTTGAAGCCATTTGGACAAGACCCAAAGTTTGTGATGCTCGGCTTAATGTTGATCACTGGTATCTTTTCGATGTTTATGTCTAACACGGCAACAACGGCAATGATGCTCTCTATTTTAACGCCGGTACTGGCTGTGTTTGGTCCGAAAGACCCCGGTCGTGTAGCGTTTGCGCTTTGTATCCCGGTTGCCGCTAACATCGGTGGCATTGGTACTCCGATCGGTACCCCTCCGAACGCTATCGCACTTAAATATTTAGTTGGCGATAACCTCATTACGTTCGGTGAATGGATGGCATTTGGTGTGCCGTTTGTTGTGATTATGATGGCGTTAGCGTGGTTTTTAATAGGCTTTATGTACAA
Organism: Vibrio sp. 10N.261.52.C2; assembly: GCF_041471425.1. Taxonomy (NCBI): domain Bacteria; kingdom Pseudomonadati; phylum Pseudomonadota; class Gammaproteobacteria; order Vibrionales; family Vibrionaceae; genus Vibrio; species Vibrio sp. 10N.261.52.C2. The sequence continues at coordinate 81,330 of NZ_JBFROH010000022.1, forward strand.
AGCTGACCAAAAGAAAATCGAGCTAAGCATCAAAGGTAAATTCCTTAAAACGCCTAAAGCCATTGCGGTGTACGTCACTTTTGCGCTGACCATCATTCTTTGGTTAATGGGTTCAAGCCATGGCATGAACTCTTACACCGTCGCTCTGATTCCTGTCGCTGTGTTCTCACTCACAGGGATCATCAATAAAGAAGACCTGAAGAAAATTTCTTGGGACGTATTGTGGCTTGTATCAGGTGGTATTGCGCTTGGTTTAGCGCTCGATAAAACTGGCTTAGCAAAGCTCGTGGTACACAGTATTCCGTTTGATAGCTACTCACCCTATGTGGTGTTGTTCGGAGCGGCGTTCTTGTGTTTGGTAATGGCAAACTTTATGTCTCATACCGCAACGGCTAACTTGTTAATGCCAATTATGGCGGCATTAGGTTCGTCTATGGCTTCACTCACGCCACTAGGCGGTGAGCTAACGTTAATTTTGGTTGTGACTTTTGCCGCTTCATTAGGTATGTCGCTGCCAATCAGTACGCCACCGAATGCGTTGGCTCATGCCACTGGTCATGTGCAAAGTAATCAAATGGCCAGAATCGGTATTATTTTGGGTGTGGTTGGTGTGCTACTGAGTTTTGTTATGGTGTGGGTGCTACATTCAATTGGTCACATAGGATAACGATACGTGTATCAACAAAAGCTAGAAGCACTGATCGAGCGCTATTTTAACCAAACAGAACGTCGGGTGACGTGCTGTGCCGGTAACACCATTATTGAACAATCAGCGTTAAACACTCGTTTATATTATGTGTTTAGTGGAGAACTGGAAGGGTTTTATACCGATGCGAATACACCGCAAGTGCGAGTATTTAGCGCGGGTAGTGGGGCTTTTATAGGCGTTCATAGCTTCTTTTCAGGTAATTGGACAGCATCTTCAACGGTTGTTGCTAAAACCGATGTTGAGTTAGCGTGGATCGATAAAGACACGCCTGCAGAAGATGAACGTAAATTTGGTCCTCTTACCGCACAGTTCACACCTGTAATTGTCAATGAGTTGTCGCGTCGTCAACGCCGCACAACACAAGAAGCGATAGCGAAACAAAAAGCGCTAGAGAAGTTACATACTGCTGAGCAAATGACGACCTTGGGTCAATTGGCTGCAGGGATTGCTCATGAGCTTAACAACGCTATTGGTGTCGTAAATAGTAAATCTGGTCGACTTGAAACGGTCATCATGGATCTGCTTGAAGAAGTGCATCCAGAAGCCAGTCAATTTTTCGATTTTGGGTTAATGCATGGTCAGAAAACGTCGTCGTCAGAAGCACGAACACGTGGGCGACAATTTGAAAGAAAATATGGTTTAGACAAAAACATTGCTCGCTCTCTTGCAAAGGCGATTCCAATTGATGCTTTATCTGCAACAGACGTTATTTCAAAACATTGGCTGAAAAACCCAGAAGAAGCGATTCGTTTTTGGCAGATGGGCTGTGATTTACATGATTTACGTTTGGCATCTAGACACACCGTCGGCATCGTAAAATCGGTTAAACAACTTGGCAGAGTTGATATCGACACCGAAGAAGCGGTTGATATTAACGACTCCATTAACCATGCCTTATCGTTGCTACAAAGTGAGTTACGTAGAGTGTCTGTGCGATTGAGCCCTGCGGATTTACCGTCTTTTAAAGGCTCGAAAACAGAGCTCGTTCAGATTTGGGTCAACATTGTAAAGAATGCTTGTGATGCAATGTCGAATTCAGACGATGCCGCAATAGAGATTCAAACCAGATTAAGTAAGAAAAGGATATTAGTTACGATCGCGAATAACGGCCCTGAGATAGACGAGGCGACTCGTAGAAAGGTATTTCAGCCCAACTTCACCACTAAAAAAGGTGGTTTATCGTTTGGATTGGGCTTGGGTTTATCAGTAGTTAAGCGGATTGTGGCAGGTTATGGCGGAAGTATTATTGTGAAAAGTGATGCTTCTAAAACGGTATTTAGAATCAAGTTACCAATAGAGGGTGAACATGGAGAAGCTTAATTTAATCTGTGTCGATGACCAGAGAGAAGTACTGAGCGCAGTGGTACAAGATTTAGAGCCGCTGGCGAGTTGGCTGAATATTGAAGATTGTGAATCAGCGCAAGAAGTGCTTGATCTCATTGATGAACTTGACGCAGAAGGCGAACACATTACCGTCATCGTGTCTGATCATGTGATGCCAGGGAAAACGGGGGTGGAGTTACTCACTGAAGTGTTCCATGACAGCCGCTTTCCGAATACAAAGAAAATTCTTCTTACGGGGCAGGCCACTCATACCGATACCATCAATGCGATTAATGCAGCAGGCATCGACCGTTACTTTGAAAAGCCTTGGCAAGCAAGCACATTGGTTGAGTGCATTCGTACTCTTGTCACTGAGTACATATTTGATCAAGGGCTTGATTACACGGACTATCAGAATGAGCTCGACCAGCAGGTTGTGTTGAGACGCTTGCGTTAGCCTCTTATGTTAGCGACTTACATTATTCACTAGTGTAAGTCGCTTGAAATTCTATGCACCGAAGGACGCTTTCTGAAGGGTTTTTCTTTGAAAGATGTAATCTTTCGCTGCTTATTTTACCTACCTCTTTTAGTCGTTCAGGTTTTGGTACTCAGTTATTAACACACTGGTTGCTGGCTTTAGTCTAAAACTCATACGCTACGCTACGCCAACGCCAACGCCAACGCCAACGCCAACGCCAACGGATGCATTGTGTTTTCTTCAGGAACGATTCCCTGAACATACAGCAGAGCTAAAATGTGTCGCAGAGTTCCCGTGTCGTTTGTTAGAAAAGTAAGTCGAAATTATTCAAAAGTGATTCCTAACGCGTGGGACGTGGAGTTCTAAGCCAAATCGGTACTTACAACGTAAAGGACTAGGTTTTTGACGTCTTACTGCGTAATAATGCATTCGCCCACAAGTGGGGGTTTATAGTCAGTAGGATTTTAAAATGAGTGAGATTGCTCGCTTTATATCTGGTGAAGCGCCGGACAAATTTGGTCGAAATATAGAACAGTTATTGGCTTACAATCATTTTTGGTTGGAGCATGACCATAAGTACATTCAAGTGTTCTTCCCAATAGATGAGGGGACTAAGTTTAATCAACATGCCCCGTTGGTTACTCAAGAAGATAAGGTGCTTTTTGCTAATTCAGAAGCGCTCCGCACAGCTCATCTACAAGTGCTTGACCTGATGCTTGAGTTTTGGGGTATGCAGCGAAACGGGAGTGAAATATCTTAATCGTTACTACTTAGCCCGGCTAATCACGTATGGTTAAAGAATCATGACCATAACCAGCTAAGGTTAATGCGAGCCATTCGCAGTTTGTACTTGTTGGGTAATGAAGAGGTTGCGGCTCGGTTATGTGACTTTTTAGTATCAGCGGCGACCGAGACAGGGTTGGTGTCGGATAAAACCGTTCAGTATTGGCGCAATGCCTTGGAAGGTTAGGGTTTTTCTGTGCAGAGCTTCCGGCACTGCTCATAATTGATTCTCAATGCGCGGTATTTTGTACGATGCCGCTTTCTCTATATTCAATATTTGAATGCAATTTGTGGAATATATCAAAGTTAATTAAACTGATGGTAAGTTATTACTTTTCATTATATTAGGGTTCTTTTCTTAAGGTCAGCGGATTAGGAAGAGGCTAATGAAAAAGGGATTTGTGATAGCGATATCAATCGGCTTTGTTGTCTTCTTCCTTGTTGGTCGTGAGCTTCAGTGGTTCGGGTCCAGTAATTCCGAGTCGTTTCCTAAACTTCCTGATAGTCCCCAATTTGTTCCTTCTATCGATTTCGACGGTGAGTGGCTAGGCCGCCGTATTAACACCACTGGCAATAATATGTGTGAACGCACAACCATCACCGGAACTATTCGTGAGGGTAAGGCTACTCTAAGGCTTACCTACAATGGAACACCGTTAGAGGGTTGGGTGACGGAAAACGGCGACTTACGTTTATATGCTAAACATCGCCAATGGGATTATCGTTTTTCCGCACGTGGCAGTGGCAGTAGATTTGACGGCCGATGGCACTTAACCAATGAGCCGTGCCAAGGAAGTTGGTTTCTAGAAAAGGTCGATGGCAAGTAGGGTTGTTACTACAAGACGCCGTTTAAAATTAACCAGCACAAGGTTCTTTTAGGAGAGATAAGTGATCAGATTAATCGCCGTGTTCATTGTGGCTTTCGGGCTAGGTGCATATGCGAGCTTACATGTTTTGACAGACTATGTTGTGAGCATTGAAGACAGTCATAAAGCTGCGGTGCGGCAAGGTTTTGAAACCTATAAATATGCAAATACAAAAGACCTTGCCCCATTAATTAAAACATCGAACTTGTTAGCTCGTTATAGTGCTTGTGAATTAGAGGGAGATGAAGGCGATGCGATTGCATTAGCCCTGTCTATTAACGCTATTTCCTTTGGGATGTTATCGAAGCAAGCGTCTGACCTCGATCAAGACACCTTTAGGACTGGTTTGATGATGTACGGAAAACTCAAAGACAACGAAAAAGCGTCTGGTCAGTTAACTGAAATACTTACTGCGTACTGTAAAGATAGTCTTCGCTATCTATACGACTGTGAAAAACTTTCTAATTTGTTAGGCGAAGAATGGGATACACAATGGAAGGAAGTGAAACCAGTATGTACCTAAAAATGATTCAACATATACGGCATTTTGCTATGCCGTATTCAGATGTGATTTGAAAACAAAGGACACAATATGGAAGTAAGGTTGGTCAAAGGTTCAGAGCCTAAGTTCGCTGAATCGATCACCAAAACGAATATGGCGAGTTACTATCAAGCTCGTGGAATCGCTTGGGGTCATAGCCAGTTTTTACGCAGCTGGGATGAGCTGGATAACTATGAAATTTATGTGGGGGATCGCCGTATTGGTGTTGTTCGCTTCAGTTACGCTAGTGGTACAACGTTTCTTAGGGACTTGCAGATATTAGCTGACCGTCAAGGTCAAGGTTTTGGCTCTAAGTGTCTCGATTTGGCTATTGAACATGCGAACAATCAAGCATCGGCTCAGTTAGTGTTGCGCGTGTTCAGTGAGAACCCCGCCATTAAGCTTTATCAATCAAAAGGTTTTACTCAGTTGTCTGAAGTGAAAGGGCTCGTTGAAATGGAGCTGCCTTTAGGGTCATCATTGAGAGAGTGTCATGGATAACCGTATCCAACTAAATTTTGTTAAATACTTATTTTCAGAGTTGCTGTTTATTGTTATTGCACTAGGTCTTGTCTATTGGATATCAGACGGTGATCGTTCATCGCTGCTAACCATAGGGCTGATAATTTGTGTTCCTCCATTAATAAAAATTCTAATGTTGTGGTGGAAGCTTCGCGATAGCTCGTTTGAAATCACGAACGGTCATGTACGTTTAAATGGCGTTGCTTGTGATGTGACTTTACAGCGTAGCTTTCTTCCGTTTGAAATTGGCTCATTCATCAAGCTTTCATACACGAAAGGTGCAATGCAGAAACACAATATTTACCTTTCTAAAGGCGCAATGAGCAAAGAAGAATGGAGCCGTATGTTAGCGTGTCGAACTAGGTCGCCATAAAGAAGCGACATCGCTGTTACTTGAGCTTTTAGTTTCCACGACGAATAGCGATGCGATTAAAGAGTACCAACGAGCGATCTCTTTATATGCTCAAGACCTAGATAAAACCTGGTAAGCAGCGCGTAAAGCTCATTAACTCACATAACAAAAAGCCTAAGCATCAATATGATACTTAGGCTTAAAGGCATAGTTTTTGTTCTTTAGGAAAGCGTTACGCTGAAAGCTCTTTACGAACGATCTCTGCGCCAGCACTTAGCGCATTAAGCTTCGCTGAGGCTATCTCGCGAGGTAGGGGAGCCATGCCGCAGTTGGTGCAAGGGTAGAGCTTGTCGGCATCAACGTACTTAAGTGTTTCACGTAGAGTGCTAGCCACTTCTTCCGGTGTTTCAATCGAATCGGTTGCAACATCAATCGCACCGACCATTACTTTCTTGCCTCGTACGAGCTCAAGCAGCTCAAGAGGTACATGAGAGTTGTGACACTCTAAAGAGATAATGTCGATATTCGATTGCTGCAGCTTAGGGAAGACTTCTTCGTATTGGCGCCACTCGGTGCCTAATGTCTTTTTCCAATCCGTATTCGCTTTAATGCCGTAGCCATAACAAATATGGACTGCTGTTTCGCACTTAAGCCCTTCAATGGCTCTTTCCAAACAAGCGATGCCCCAATTGTTCACTTCATCAAAAAACACGTTAAACGCAGGTTCATCGAACTGAATAATATCCACGCCTGCCGCTTCTAGCTCTTTCGCTTCTTCGTTGAGGATCTTTGCAAATTCCCACGCCAGTTTTTCACGGCTTTGGTAATGCGCATCGTAAAGTGTATCAATCATGGTCATAGGCCCCGGCAGAGCCCATTTGATCGGTTGGTCGGTTTGCTGACGTAAGAACTTCGCATCTTCAACAAACACAGATTTCTGACGAGAAACTGGGCCTACAACCGTCGGTACACTCGCATCGTAACGGTCGCGGATTTTAACGGTTTCACGCTTTTCAAAATCAACGCCATTCAGGTGTTCAATGAAGGTCGTTACAAAGTGTTGACGTGTTTGTTCGCCGTCACTCACAATATCAATGCCTGCTTGCTGTTGCTCGTGCAGAGAGACACGCAGCGCATCTTGTTTGCCGTCTGTGAGTTCATCGCCTTGAAGTTTCCATGGCGACCAAAGCGTCTCTGGTTGTGCAAGCCAAGACGGTTTCGGCAAGCTGCCCGCTGTTGAAGTCGGTAATAGTGTTTTCATAATAATATTGCCTATCCTTGGGTGGTTTGAGAGCGCAATAGACGATTAAAGTGCGTAATTTGCCGACCAGTTCTCTAGAACTGATTGGTATGGCTTAATGAACTTCTCTTCTGCGAATTTACCTTGTTCAACAGCTAGCTGGCTTCGTTCTTCACGGTCGTACACAATTTGAGTCAGCGAGTGATCCAAGTTTTTCAAGTTTGGTTGGTAACAGTTGCCCGCAACCGCGTTCGCGTTGTAAATCTCAGGTCGGTAGATTTTCTGGAACGTACCCATTGTGCTGATGGTGCTGATAAGCTCTAGGTTCGAGTAGTCGTTCAGTAGATCACCAAAGAAATAGAAAGCCAAAGGTGCAACACTGTTTGGCGGCATGAAATAACGAACCTGTAAGCCCATCTTCTTGAAATATTGCTCAGTTAAAGAAGACTCATTCGGTTGGTATTCAAAACCTAATACTGGGTGTTGGTTTTCAGTGCGGTAATAGGTTTTATTATCTGACACGCTTAAGCAAATAACAGGTGGCTTATTAAAGTTCTTTTTGTAAGCGTCAGAGTTAACGAAATATTTAAAAAGCTTGCCGTGTAAATCACCAAAATCTTCTGGAATGCTGAATTTATCTTGGCCTTTATTATGATCCAATAGACGTACGCTAAAGTCATAATCTCGAACATAAGAAGAGAAGTTATTTCCGATAATGCCTTCAATACGCTCGTTGGTTTTACGGTCTACAATATTGGTTTTTAGCACTTCAATTGAAGGGAATGCTTCGCCGTTGCTTTCAATATCCATATCAACAGAAATGATTTCAAGCTCAACAGAGTAGCGGTCGCCCTTAGGGTTATCCCAGTGCGCTAACGCGTTGAAACTGTTATCGATCATCTGTAGTGCATTGCGTAAGTTCGCTTGACGGCTGTCACCGCGAGCCAGGTTAGCAAAGTTGGTAGTGATACGCGTGCTGTCTGCAGGCTGGTAGTTTTCGTCGAGGCTAATGCTCTTAATCGTAAAATTAAATTCTTTATTCATGCTGATTTGGTATCCCAATTTTTTTCTGATTCTCTCGGTCTTTAGTATTAAAACGGCTTTTATTTTTTGCTTGTGACCGGATTAAGAATAGAAGGCTATGCTGTCTGAAATTAATGCTTAGTAGAATTAATGTCGTATAAAGTCCCGCTTAAGGTTTTTATACGTTGATAGGTTGACCATTAACAATGGTATTACTTCACATTCAACATGAGGAATATTCATGATCTATTCTGTTTGAATATTTTAGTCGGTGTCAGTTATATTAATTAGCTTGATGGAAATATAACCGCATTAATAGTGTGTTATTTAAGACGATTAATTTAATTAAGAGATGGATGAAATGAGTGAATTGCTGCTGTTGATTTTCTACTGTGCGTTACTGGGCAGTGGTGTTGGGTTTCTAGCCGGTTTGTTAGGTATTGGCGGAGGGCTGATCATTGTTCCTGTGTTAAGCAGCATTTTACTGTATTTAGAAGTTCTACCATCCGACCAAGTTGTTGTCGCGGCGATTGCTACCTCGTTGGCATCGATACTGTTCACTTCAACATCTTCTGCACTCGCTCACCACAAGAATGGCAAAGTGCCTTGGGATCTGGCGCCTTGGATCATGCTCGGTGTTGCTCTGGGTGCATTGGTTAGTGGTTTTATGGCGGCGTTTTTACCGGAAAAAGTCGTTCGTATTGTGTTTGCTGTGAGTGTGGTTCTTATTGCGATCAAGATGTTCTTAAGCAGCAAAAATGATGCGCCTAAGGAACGAAAACTGCCGAACAAAGGTGTGCTCACTGTGCTGACAACCATTACGGGTGGCTTATCTGCCATGATAGGTATTGGTGGCGGAGCATTGCTGGTTCCGCTATTAACGTTCTTCTCTGTCGATATGAAAAAGGCCATCGGTTGTGCCTCGGCTTGTGGCATTGTGATCGCGTTGTTTGGCTCGATAGGTTACATCAGTTCAGGCAGCAGCCACTTTGCTCTATCAGATGGCTTTGCTGGCTTTGTTTATCTGCCTGCGCTGTTGGGTATTGTGTGCACGTCTTGGTTTACGGCTCCGTTAGGCGCAAAAGCCACCAACCATTTACCGGTTCCAACGATTAAGAAAATCTTCTCAGTACTGCTGGTGGTTATCGCAGCAAGCATGGTTGCTCGTTAATAAAAGATCGTTCAAGTGTGAATATACAGAACAAAAACGAATAAATTGATCAACCACCAATAATTAGAAAAGGGCAGTTTCATAACTGCTCTTTTTTTGTTGTGCGCCGAGCATGGCGTTGATCTAGGAGGTGAAAGTCCTCTACGGGCTCAGTCGAGCGAGAACCGTTAGCCTATGCAAGGGTGTTCACCGTGAGGTGAAATCTGAAGGAAGCAAATGGCAAAACTTGGTTGTGACGAACAGAAATCTGATAGTAGGTCATTACAACTTGGGCAACCTAGCAATAGATAGAATAGCCCGATGCCTCGACGGGAAGTGTGTAGTGATAAATCAGGCACGGCCAAGGGAAAGAGCAACGTCTTACCTCGGGAGATCTTATTACTTGTCTCGATAGAGACTAATACAGCAGCGATGCGGTATGACGAGCAATAAGAAGTCAGCAGAAGGCATAGTACCTTAAGGAAGTACAACTTAAGGGAAGGCCCGAACTGAATATATCAAGAAGCAGTCACTAGACACTCAATCATGTGGGGTCATAGCAAGATGAAAACCATCTCTACGTCCCAATGGGCGATACAGCAAGTAAAGCTCATGGTGATGAAGAATGACAAGCATGATTGGCGTAAACAGGAGGACGAGTCTTGGTGATCTCAACGTCGTTGATGGAGCAAATCTGCTCTTCAACCAACTTGAATCAAGCTCTACGAAGAGTGAAGAAGAACAAAGGATGTGCAGGTGTCGACAAACTCGACATAGATGCGACTATCTCAACACTTCAACACTTCAACAGGCTTCAAATGGGCAAGCGCTTCGCCAGAGTCTTCTGGAAGGAAGCTACAAACCTCAACCGGTACTTGGTGTAGAAATCCCTAAACCTAGTGGTGGCGTAAGGCAACTAGGTATCCCAACCGTGCTTGATAGAGTTGTCCAACAGGCAATGACCTCAGTACTGTCAGATATCTATGACCCCAAGTTCTCCAATAGCAGTTACGGATTTAGACCAAACCGCAGTGCGCACCAGGCATTAACGGCAGCCAGTCATTACATCCGAGAAGGTCGAGGTTATGTTGTAGATATCGACCTAGCGAAATACTTCGACACAGTGAATCACGATAGACTGATGTACAGACTGTCACAGGACATCAGTGATAAACGAGTGTTGAAGCTCATCAGGTCATATCTACAGGCAGGCATAATGCGAAACGGGATGGTTGAACAGAGACAAAGAGGGACACCACAGGGTGGACCATTATCCCCGTTGCTATCCAATATCGTATTAGATGAACTGGATAAAGAGTTAGAGCGCAGAGGGCATAAGTTCTGTCGATATGCAGACGACTGCCAAATCTACGTTCATAGTGAAGAAGCCGCTTATCGAGTTAAAGAGTCGATAACGGAGTTCTTGGAGCAAAAGCTGAAGCTCACGGTAAATCGAGAGAAAAGTGGTGCGACAAGAGTGACAGAGCGGACTTACTTAAGCCACCGCTTCGGGATAGATGGAACAATCCATCTATCGAAGGCAGCACAAACTCAAATGAAGAAGCGAGTGCGGCAGATAACGAAGCGAAACCGAGGGCGAGAGTTGCAAGCAGTCATAGCGGAATTAACTCAATACCTAAGAGGTTGGCAACACTACTTCAAACTCGCCATACGGAAAAGCAGCTTGCAGCGCTTAGACGAATGGATACGGCGACGGCTACGATGTTACCGCTTAAAACAACGCAAACGCAGATACGGCATAGCGACATGGTTACAACAACAAGGTGTAACGGAGCGCAATGCGTGGAAGGTAGCGATGTCAGATAAAGGGTGGTGGCACTTGGCCTTAACGCCGCAGTTAAATCACGCCATGCCAATAAAATGGTTCGAGGAGTTGGGCCTGTACTCATTGCGAGATGGGTATGAGTCACTGAAAATATATTCGGAACCGCCGTATGCGACCCACGCTTGTACGGTGGTGTGAGAGGACGGAGGCCGTGAGGCCTCCTCCTACTCGATTATCGGTCTATGCTTATACAGCTATGTACATGAGTATATTGATAAAACCGTTTAGTTATGAACAGTTCACCGCTATAGCTAAATGTATTTTGTTTGATTCAACGGAATGCTATCAATGAGTGATTTATGGATCCTTTAACGCAGGGCGTGTTAGGCGCTTCTTTGTCACAATCGGCCAGCAAAAAACAACATTTGGTTGTTGCTGGGGTATTAGGGCTGCTCTCCGGGTTAGCACCAGATTTGGATGCACTGATTAAGTCTCAAAGTGACCCTTTGTTGGCTTTGGAATTTCATCGACAATTTACCCATTCACTCTTCTTTATTCCCATTGGCAGTTTGATCTGCGCTTTGGTTCTGCATCACCTGATTGCAAAAAAACGTGGGCTTTCTTTCAAACAAAGTTGGCTGTTTTGTGCTCTGGGCTATGGTACTCATGCACTGTTAGACGCTTGTACCACCTATGGCACGCAGTTACTTTGGCCTTTCACCAACGCGCGTTTTTCTTGGAATACCATATCAATCATCGATCCTGTTTATACGCTTCCCATTCTAGTGTTGCTTGTGTTTGCGACGTTAAAACGAGCGCCTTGGCTAGCGCGTGTTGCGTTTACTTGGGCGCTAATTTATCCAACATTAGGGATGATTCAGCGAGACAGGGCAGAGGCGATTGGGTGGCAATTAGCGCAAGAAAGGCAACACACACCGATTCGATTAGAGGCAAAACCAAGCTTTGCGAATATCTTGGTTTGGAAAGTGGTGTACGAAACAGAGGCTCATTACCATGTAGACGCAGTGCGGGTTGGCACATCGGTAAACGTATATCCCGGAGAGTCGATTACGAAACTGAATGTTGGCAGGGATTTGCCTTGGCTTGACCCGGACTCTCAACAAGCCAAAGACATTGAACGTTTCCGCTGGTTTTCAAATGGTTATATCGCTCAGGACCCAACAGACGAGCTGCGTATTATCGATGTCCGATATTCAATTGTACCAAATCAAATGAAAGCACTATGGAGCATCAAGCTATCAAAAGCAGTTGATGCAAACGCGCATGTAAAATACGAAACTCATAGAGACAACACGCCAGAATCGAGACAGACCTTTTTCGATATGCTCACTGGTGATAAATGAGCTAGTTTTAAACTGATCTGCACCGTCAATACTGGATGCTACGTTAAGCGACTTTCCATACGTTTAGTTATCTCTGAATTGTTAATTTAGGGGAAGCTATAGCTCATTTATGCCCCATTCCGTATATGGAATCCACGTATTTACAAAGTGATTTTGGCAATAAAAGTTAAGATGCGGTCGTATATTCGGCTTCTTATTGAAGGAGCTACCCTCTAGCCTTTGATGTTTTGCGCACCTACTGTCCTTATCGCGCTAGCAGCTTTTTACAGCATGACAGAATGGCCAGGTTCTCAGTAGGTTGGTCTTACCTTTTATGCATCATCATTTTGTAAAATTTAAAAATTTGGTAGTGATTAATGAGTGAGTAATACTGGTTTATATTCAGTCTCATACCGAAGCATTGCCCACGCAGTACGTACCACTTTGTTAGCCAGTGCAATGCGGGCCTTCTTGAAGCCGATACGATCTATGATGCTCCTCAACCAAGCGTCCTTCTGAGTCTTCGGTTTTTCGGGTAGTCGCCCAACGTATGACATTGCGCCAAGATAAAGAAGCGAGCGTAGCTCCTTCACACCACCGCATTTATCGATCCCAATCATAAAAACTTTGCCTCCTGAACTGTGCTGTTTAGGTGTAAGACCAACAAATGCTGAAGCTTGTCTTCCATTCTTGAACTGCTTTCCATCACCAAGAGTTGTATAGAGCATCGCAGCAGTTGTTTCACCAACCCCTTCAATGCCCATTAATCGTTGGCACGGCTCTATCTGACGGGTTAAAGCATTTTTCTCTTTTTCGAATGCGATGAGTTTTGCTTTAAGTTCTTTATATTGCTCCCAAAGCATCGACAGAACGGATACGACATTGGAGGGTATTAGTGTATCGCCATCAAGCACGGTTTGAACCGACGCTTTTAAGCCTTTTTCACCTCTAGGGTTTGCTATCCCGTAGCCCAAAATTGTCCCTCTAATGTGAAGAGCTAGGGAAACAACACTACGAGATAAGAATCTACGGCTAGTTTCTAAAGAATGCATAGCTTGTTGTTCCAATGACTTTGGACGACTGTACTTGATACCAATTTGTATAGCGGCGTTAGCGATGGCGAGAGCATCATTATGATCCGTTTTATGACCTTCTAGGTATCCTTTCACCTTCTTAGGGTTAATGATTCGGACTTCATGCCCAAGTTTTTCTGCTAATTGCCCCCAGTAATGGCAACCGCAACAACCTTCCATGGCGACAATCGAAGGCTTAGCCTTTGCCAAGAACTCTTTCATCTTCTGGCGACTCAGAGGTTTATTGGACATTAGCTCACCATGAATGCTGATATGGCAGGCTTGAAGAACATTTTTTGCTAAGTCGATAGCGATAACATTTTTAGTCAACATATTGGAACCCTCGGTTTTTTCTCACACTCCTAAGTCTAGATTGCTAAGGAGGGAGTGGATTCCATACATCACGTTAGTGTTTTTACTCATAGCTATCTTGTTAAAGAAAGTTTGTCCTATAAATAGTAATCTGAATAGTCGATTCGAACATTCTACAAGTTTACTCAAAACGTCCACAGGTTAACGGGGAGATTTCCGTCTTTTTGCGACTAGAGTGAACTTATAGTCACTGGATTTAAAGTAGTTGCGACTATATTCGAATACAGTGTCATCGTGTAGGTAGCTGCGAGTGCGCTTCTCAATGATCGGGTCGGCAGGACTGATGCCTAGCAACTCAGCAACATCGTTAGCCGGGAGGATGGGCACGATTTCCTGCTCACTTCTATCTATCACCAGTTTTTTCTGCTTCTCGATATAATCGTATTTCGAGCCTTGCATCACTTGATAGGTTAGATCCGGGAACATGTCGACTGGCATCCATGTCTCTTCAACGGTGATTGGGTTGTCATCGACAAAACGAACGCGTTTTACGTAAAAAATTCGAGCGCCTTCGTTGATGTCTAAGTGCTCTGCTAGTGTTAACGAGGCAGATTGAATTTCAAAGGCAATTACATCGCTATGAGTTATCCCACCTAAATGAGCCCATTTTTCCGCAAAGCTACTTTGTTGGTAGATATCGTAGTTAACCTTATTCTCTTTAACGTAGGTGCCACTACCCTGAATGCTCTCTAGCTCTTCATTTTCGATCAGAAGTTTAAGCGCCTGACGAACGGTTACTCGGCTGGCAGAAAACTCTTCGCACAGTTGAGCTTCTGTTGGCAGCGCCTCACCTACCTTGTAAATCTTACTGCTGATTTTTTCTCGAATGGCGTCAGCTATTTTGCGATACAGGGGCAGTCTTGCCATGTAAACCTCGAAAACAATACAAAAGAGATAGGTGACAACGACTTGTGATCACCTCTAGAGGCTTAATGATACGAATTAAAGCACTGAATACAAGAAATGGTTGTTGAGTGAGTGAGCTGATAATACAAAAAAACTCCAAGCGGGGGAGGCTTGGAGTTTTGGAGCATACTAAGTGAGGGTGAGTTAAGCTTTCGTTTCAGCTAACTTCTTTTCTTTTTGGTTTCCTATTACTTTTAATCCGATGGTTAGTGCCATTGACACTGCAATACCGATGACGAAGTAAGTCAGCCAAGCAACAGGGTTACCGATGACAGGTAGCATGAACACTGCGCCGCCAGCTACGGTACCAATAGTAATCTTAGAAGAAAGAATTAATGCAGCCGCTACACCACCACCAATCATATGAGCAGGGATGATACGCATTGGATCTTTTACAGCGTAAGGGATAGCACCTTCAGTGATACCACAGAAACCTAAGATAGCGGTTGAAGGGCCTGCCAAGCGATCTTCTTCATCGAAGAAACGTTTGAATACGACAGACATAATGCCTAATGACATACCAGGGATACATTTCGCAGCAGTAAAGGCAGCGTAAAAGATTGATGCATCACCAGCGAAGTCACCACTTGTACCAACACCGATACAGAATAGGTAAGCCGCTTTGTTTACCGGGCCGCCCATATCGAAACAAGCCATAGCACCGAGGATGAAACCAAGAATCAGTAGGTTGTTTGTGCCCATTGAGGTTAGCCAGTCAACCAAACCACTGTTAAGCATCGCGAAGAACTTACCAGGGCCCGCATACATAAAGATTAGTGTTGCGATACCCGCTAGTAGAGGTGTGATGATAATCATCTTCACTGACTCTAGTACTTTCGGTACTTTGATCTGGCGGACAAGCATAACAAATAACGCTGCTGCTGCACCGGCTACTAAGCCACCTAGGAAGCCGCCGGTCATGATAGAGATCTTACCGAATCCACCACCAACAGCGACGAAACCACCGACGAAACCAGGAGCTAGACCAGGTTTACCGACCATACCGTAAGCTGTAAATGCTGCAAGCACACAGATTAACAGTGGGTTAAATGCTTTTAACGTGCCGTAGTATAGGAAATGAATAATGCCTTGAAACGAAGACTCAAACTGCGCTTTGGCTTCTGGCTGTGCAATAGCTGCATAAACTTCTTTCTTAATTGCACCGATTTCACTGTTTGCTAACCCTTCAGCGGCGTTAATTATGCCAAGGTCTGCGTATGTTTTGCCCGTGTATTCAACCAGTATCGCTTCATCATAAAGGTGGGTGTAATCGTAGCCGAAGAATAGATTTAGAAGACCTACACAAAGACCACCGATTATAACAAGAGGAATGATGTGAGATACGCCTGAAAGAGCGCCCTTGTACCAAAGTTTCAAGAAACTAACGATCATATTGTCGTTGCTCTCTTCCTTCTCGGCAAACTTGTTGGTCGTCGTGGCTGCTTTCGCATTTGAGCCACCCGCTTTGACCTTCTCTTCGAGTGCATCAAGCATTTCATCAGCGGCTTTGATACCATCTTTAACCTTACCTTGCACAGACGTTAGCCCCTCGAAGCGCTCAGCTTCAATTACGCCTACGTCAACAGCGTAGATAATGCCATCGGCCTGCGCGATATCTTGTGCGGTTAGTTTTCCATCTAGTCCATTCGCACCTTGCTTCTCGACCTTTATTTCCCAACCGCGCGCGGCTGCTTTCTTTTCTAAATTTTTAGCCGCCATGTAGGTGTGCGCTACACCGGCTGTACATGCTGTAATCGCTAAGATTTTCATCTGATGTTCCTTTGCGTCGTCTCTCGTCATTTGAGCGACAAATAGGTCACTCAATGATTATATCCTTACTTAATTTGTTTTAATCATCTGTGATGATTCTCACAAGTTGTATTATTTGTATTTAATTTGTTTTTATTGTTCTAAGTATAAAAGTAATACAAAAAATGCACTATGACTATATACCATTGAAATATAATACTAAATAGCTACGAGGCGACATTAAGTAATAAAACCCTTATTTAAATAGAATAGCTTGTATTCGCCCTTTGGCGCTTAGAGGTGAGGGTAAATTTATAGTTGTTGGTCGTGAAATAGTTTCGGCTATATTCGAAGATGGTGTCATTTTCTAGGTATCCGCGAGTACGCTTTTCTATAACAGGTTCTGTAGGATTGACTCCAAGCAATGTCGCCACGTCACTTGGTGGAAGGACAGGCATGATTTCTTGCTCACTTCTATCTATCACCATCTTCTTTTGCTTTTCGATGTAGTCATATTTCTACCCTTGCATCACTTGGTAACTGAGGTCTGGGAACATAGTCGTTGGCATCCAAGTCTCTTCAACCGTAATGGCGGTCTCGTCCAGGAAACGTACTCTCTTGATGTAGAAAATGCGCTCGCCTTCATTGATATCCAAGTGTTCAGCCAGCGTTAATGAGGCGGCTTGTACCTCGAAAGATAAGACATCGCTGTGTGTTACTCCCTGCAAATGAGCCCATTTCTCAGCAAAGCTGCTCTGTTGGTAGATGTTGTAGTTTATTTTGCTCTCTTTTACATAGGTACCACTACCTTGAATACTTTCTAGCTCTTGTTGTTCGATTAGAAGTTTAAGCGCTTGGCGTATAGTTACGCGGCTGACAGAGAACTCTTCACGGAGTTGTGCTTCTGTCGGTAGTGCTTCACCAACCTTGTAAATACCGGTGCTAATCTTATCTCTAATGGCATCAGCGATTTGTCGGTACATGGGTAATCTTGTCGTCATATCCTAGCTAACCTCTTGCGTATTAACCTGTAGAACCACTCTAACAGGTCTTAGTGTGTGACCTTTGACTTGAATAATACGAATTCTACCCAGTTAAATAATGATAAAGAATACAAATATGGACCCTTAACTCCAATTTAATACATATCGTGATATTTGTGAGATCTGTATCATGGTTTATTTGTATTTGATTGGTATTATTGTTGTCACATAAACAGATAACCCAAAAGAACGTGAACACGGGGCTAAAACTATGAACCTTACAACGCTTACCAACTCATCACTGATTAATCTACAAACGACGTTCGAAAGTCGTGACGCTGCAATTGAAGCACTCGCTGAACAACTCGACCAACAAGGCAAACTGCACGACAAAGAAGAGTATTTAAAAGCTGTGTTTGCCCGTGAAGAGCATGGTGCAACGGCGCTAGGCGAAGGCCTTGCTGTTCCACATGGCAAAACCGACGCAGTGAAAGAAGCAGCATTTGCAGTCGCAACCCTAAAACAAGATTTGAAATGGCAGGGCATTGATGAAGAAGAGGATGTAAATCTGATCTTTCTAATTGCTATTCCTAATGCTGAAGCGGGCTCTACACACATGCAACTGCTGACCGAGCTGACAAGTACTTTGATTGATGATGAAGTTCGTGAAGCGGTACTTAGCGCGACAACTGTAGAACAAATTTTTGCACTTCTTAGCGATGAGGAAGAACAAATTGAACAGGCAGCCGAAGAATCTGCACCAGTAGTTGAAGAGAAGAAAGGGTTGTTTGGTTCTATTGCTTCAAAGTTATTTGGATAACTCAGCGTTTACTCAAAAGCCATTACTCATTTAAGTCGCACAGCACAGTCTTTACAGGTACAAAACAATGACTAAATCACGCGTTCATATTACCCCACACATGCACTGGGATCGCGAATGGTACTTCACCACTGAAGAGTCTCGTATTCTTCTGGTGAACAACATGGAAGAGATCATGCAACGTCTGGAGAGCGATCCAGAATACAAATACTATGTACTTGATGGTCAGACCGCTGTCCTTGAAGACTACTTTGCCATCAAGCCAGAAAATAAAGAGCGTGTACGTGACCTAGTTCAGGCGGGCAAACTTATTGTTGGCCCTTGGTACTCTCAAACTGACACTATGCAGGTTGGTGGTGAGTCAATCGTTCGTAACATGTTGTACGGCCTACGCGATTGTCTAGAGTTAGGTGAGCCAATGAAAATTGGTTACTTGCCAGACTCGTTCTCAATGAGCTCACAGTTGCCGATGATCTATAACGGATTTGATATCGATACAGCGATGTTCTGGCGTGGTTGCTCTGAGCGTCACGGTACCAACAAAACTGAGTTCTTATGGCAATCTAATGATGGTTCAGAAGTAGCTGCACAAGTACTGCCTCTTGGATATGCGATTGGTAAGTACCTACCTCAAGATGAAGAAGGGCTGCGTGCTCGCCTAGACAAATACTTCCCGGTGTTAGAAAAACCGTCAGTGACCAAAGATATCCTGCTGCCGAATGGTCACGATCAGATGCCAATCCAAAAAGACATCTTTGAGGTGATGGACAAGCTACGTGAGGTTTACCCAGAACGTGAGTTTGTGATGAGCCGCTTTGAAGAGGTGTTCGACCGCATCAAGCAAGAACGCGATCAATTAGACACAGTAAAAGGCGAGTTTAACGACGGCAAATACATGCGTGTGCACCGTACAATTTCGTCAACTCGTATGGATATCAAGCTGATCCACGCTCAGGTAGAGAATAAGATCGTCAACATCCTAGAACCTCTTGCTTCTATCGCTTGGTCACTAGGTTTTGAATATCACCATGGCTTGATTGAGAAAATGTGGAAAGAGAGCATGAAGAACCATGCCCATGACTCTATTGGCTGCTGCTGTTCAGACAAGGTGCATGCGGAGATCCTTAACCGTTACATCCTAGCCGACGATATGGCGAGCAATCTGATCACCTTTTACAAGCGTAAAATTGTTGACCACATGCCAGCGCGTGAAGGCTGCGACAAGCTAGCTTTCTTTAACCTATCGCCATACGAACGTGAAGAGGTGATCAACACCACCATCACTATTCGTGCAGAGCAGTTCAACATCTTCGATGATAACGGCAACTCAGTTGAGTACTTCATCCAAGATCAGCGAGTGATCGACCCAGGCAAGATTGACCGCCAGATTGTCCACTACGGTAACTATGACCCGTTTATTGAGTACGATATTCAGATTAAACAATCTGTACCTGCGATGGGCTTTGCTACCTTGCATATTCAAGGCAATGAACAAGGTGCTCAGAAGATTGCCGAGCAGAAAGATTACCTGCTAGAGAATGAGTTCTACACCATCAAAGTGAACGACAATGGCACCCTAACCATCTTGGACAAAGAAACCGAGATGACATACGACCAAGTGCTAAAAATTGAAGATGGTTCAGACGATGGCGATGAGTACGACTATTCGCCATCTCGCAAAGAGTGGCTGCTTTACTCAGATGAGTTTAAAGTCGAAACCGATATTAAACATGAAGGATTCCAATCGGTTGCTAGCATCAAACTGCGAATGGATGTACCAGCTAATCTGCAAGAGCGTGAAGAGCGCACAGGACAAAACGGCTATGTAGATGTCGATTGTCAAGTGGTACTTAAAGCCGGTTCACGCCGCATTGAAGTCCGTATGGAGCTAGATAATCAAGCAGACGATCATCGAGTACGTGTGCTTATCCCAACGCCATTTGTCTCTGAAAATGTGGTGGCAGATAACCAGTTTGGCCTTATCACTCGACCAACTAACGACCCTGCAATGGAAGTATGGGAGCAAGAAAGCTGGAAAGAAGCGCCAGTGCCTGTGTACCAGCTGATGAACTTTGCTGCGGTTGAAAACCAGACAGGTGGACTGGCATTGATGACCAATGGTCTGCGTGAGTTTGAATTCGTATCAAGCCAAGGCAATGAAGAACGCGATACCTTTGCTCTAACTCTACTGCGTGGGGTAGGAGTTCTAGGTAAAGAAGAGTTGTTGCTGCGTCCAGGACGTCCTTCAGGTATCAAGATCCCGACCCCAGACTCGCAAACTCGCGGCAAGTTGGTGTGTGAATTCAGCTTACTTGGTTTTGCTGGCAACCATATCGCGGCCAACGTTATGGCTAAAGCACGAGACTATGTAACGCCAATCGAGTGTTACAACAAGATCCCGTACAACGCAATGAAGCTAAACGTCGGTGAGCAAGACAAGCCGTTAACCTACTCGCTTCTTGCCAAAGAGCAGAAAGGAGCTGTTCTTAGTGTACTGAAGAAAGCGGAAGATGAAGATGCCTTAATTCTACGTGTCTACAACCCGGCTGAATCTGGACAGATTGAAGATGGTGTTACCTTCACTCAACCAGTGACTTCATGGCAAGAGACCAGCTTGGATGAGCGAGTACGTGATACCGAAGTCGCTAGCCAGAGCTTTGGTGCACTTAATGCGTGTCAGGCTAAATCATTCCAAGTGAAGTTTTAATCCTAGTTTTTAACCGTAGAAACCTCCGCTCTGATTCCAACTGGGCGGAGTTGGTGAACCGAGATGAAGATTGTAATTGCCCCCGATTCATTTAAAGAGTCTCTTAGTGCCAAGCAGGTATGCCAAAGCGTTGAAGCCGGTTTTGCACAAGTATTCCCAGAAGCGGAGTATGTGCATCTACCGCTGGCCGACGGCGGTGAGGGAACGGTCGATGTATTGATGCAAGGGTTAGATGGCATTGTGCAAACTACCCAAGTGATGAACCCACAAGGTGAGACCGTCGATGCACATTGGGCACTGCTTGATGACGGTAATACGGCATTGATAGAGATAGCTTCAGCATCGGGATTAGACCTAGTTTCGCCACAAGATCGCGATCCTGCCCTTGCAACTACCTATGGTACTGGTGAGTTGATCAAAGAGGCACTTGAGAAAGGTGTAAATAAAGTCCTGCTTGGTCTTGGAGGCAGCGCCACCAATGATGGTGGGGCTGGTATCGTCCAAGCATTGGGTGGCAAGTTGTTGGACGAGCAAGGCAATGAGATTGCCTTGGGTGGTACTGCTCTTTCTAACCTTTCTCGTATCGACTTAAGCAATATCCATCCTCGATGCCAACAGGTCGAGTTTGTGATCGCTTGTGATGTCAACAATCCATTAGTTGGTGAAAACGGCGCTAGCTATATCTTTGGTGCTCAAAAAGGGGCTTCCTCGGAACTGATTGATCAGCTTGATGACGCGTTGAATCATTTTGGAGAGGTCAGCAGCAATCTCACTGGAACAGATAACCGAACTACACTTGGCTTTGGCGCTGCTGGTGGCGCATCTCTTGGTTTATCACTGCTATTTGATATCCAAATCAAGCAAGGTATTGAGATGGTTTTAGACACCTTAAACGCAGACCAAGTGCTGCAGGGCACGGATCTGGTTATTACTGGCGAAGGCCAGATGGATAACCAAACCCTGCAAGGCAAGACCCCGTTTGGTATTGCTAAACGAGCCACGCTACAAGGTATTCCCGTGATTGGAATTGCAGGCTCATTGGGTAAAGAGATTGATGAACTCTACAACGTTGTCGATAGCACCTTTGGCACGGTTCGTTCACCACAACCACTAGAACAAGTTCTGACAGAGGCGGGCGATAATCTGACTCGCACGGCACGCAATATTGCCGCTACTTTGAAAGTCGGCGCACAGATTTTTGGAGAGAAGTAGTATGTCTCTATTTAAGCTTGATAACGTCATCCAAAACTATGCATGGGGTAGTAAAGACTCCATTCACAACCTATTTGGTATCAATAATCCAGAGCACAAGCCACAGGCAGAGATCTGGATGGGTGCTCACCCAAATGGCTGCTCTAGGCTCGATGGTACCGGAGAGCCTCTTGCTGAGGTAATTGAGCACAACAAGCAAGATATTCTTGGTGGCTACACCGCTGCACGTTTTGGGGAGTTGCCTTTCTTATTCAAAGTGCTTGCCGCAGAGATGCCACTCTCTATTCAGGTACACCCTAGTAAACATAAAGCGCAGCAAGGGTTTGAGCGAGAAAACCAACGAGGGATTCCGCTAGATGCCGCGCACAGAAACTATAAAGATTCCAACCATAAGCCTGAATTGGTTTACGCTTTAACCTTTTATAAAGCGATGAATGGATTTCGCCCA
Source organism: Vibrio sp. 10N.261.52.C2 (assembly GCF_041471425.1). Classification (NCBI taxonomy): domain Bacteria; kingdom Pseudomonadati; phylum Pseudomonadota; class Gammaproteobacteria; order Vibrionales; family Vibrionaceae; genus Vibrio; species Vibrio sp. 10N.261.52.C2. Next base: position 103,716 of record NZ_JBFROH010000022.1, read on the forward strand.
ATTGCAGACATTATTACTTTGTTTAAAGAGGCCGACATTCCAAGTCTGGCGAAAGAAATTTCCGAGCTAGAAAAGCACGCAGATAGTGCAGCGCTAAAAGAGTTCTTTGCTGCGATTATGTCACTTGAAGGTGAACGTAAAAAGGTGGCACTGGCTGAACTTGGTGAGGCGCACAGACGTCCGGCTAAAACCATGATAGGGCGCGAGGCTCTGCAGTACAGTGCTGAGTTTAAGCGGCATTATCCTGGAGATATCGGCCTATTTTCTCCACTAATGCTTAATACTGTTGAATTAGCACCTGGCGAAGCAATGTTTTTGTACGCCGAAACCCCACATGCATATGTGCAGGGGACTGGTCTGGAGATAATGGCAAGTTCAGACAATGTTTTGCGCGCAGGGCTCACACCAAAACACATTGATGTAACTGAGTTAATAGATAACACCTCATTCGAACCGATTGAACCAGCGGAGATTCGGCTAAAACCAATATATAAAGAGAGTAATAAAGTGAGCTACCCGATCCCAGTTGATGACTTCTGCTTTGAAGTAATGACAGTCGAGATTACCAGCCAAGCACAGTTTGTTCGTAGCGCAGAAATACTGTTTTGTATTGAAGGTGAAGTTGCAATTTCAAGTCAAAATAATCACGTTGTGTTGAGAGCTGGTGAATCAGTATTCGTTAGCAGTAACTCAGTGAAATACGATTATCAAGGGCATGGGAGGATAGCCCGAGCATTCAATTAATTTTCATATGCTTGGAACCTTGATGTGGCCAAAGTAGACACTACTAATTAAACGGCTCCTGCAAACAATACTGAGTAATTGGCTGCCCGACGTGCTTTTTGTCTATTTTAAGACAAATCTCATTTAACTTACTTAAACTAATCCATTGCTCACTAAATTAGCAAATCGCGTAGCACACTTTTGTCCAGAAACTTCTCACGCACCATTTCGTAACTCAGAAATGCCCAGAACCTTCTTAAGGCTCAGAGATTCTGTGCGGAAAGGGATTAAAGTGAGTAACCGTGTATCGGGGGTCTTAGCCTGCATGGCTATTGCAGCACCGTTGGAAATACCTAACTGATGCCGTTGAAGAGGCTTTGTTGCGTAATTCAA
>NZ_JBFROH010000023.1:0-110677 GCF_041471425.1 Vibrio sp. 10N.261.52.C2
GCTAATCCGCGATGAACCACAAAAAAGCCCATTATCGATAAAGTGATCTATCAATAATGGGCTCTTTTAATGAACATGATTTCTGAGCGTTTTTTATGCGTCCGACGCTAGTGGTTGAGAAGCGGTCTCGATAACTTCTAATGGAATGTCTGAATCTTTAAGGATGTTCAGGATCTCTTCTGGTGGCTGTTTATTGGTGAACACCATGTGTGCTTGAGAGATGTTACCCAGCTTAACCATTGCGTTACGACCAAACTTACTGTGGTCAACTGCCAGGAAGATGCTGCGGCTGTTTTCGATGATGGCTTGCTTCACTCGAACTTCATGGTAGTCAAAATCAAGCAGTGAGCCGTCAAAGTCGATACCGCTGATCCCTAGAATGCCGAAGTCGAGGCGGAACTGCTTCACGAAATCGAGTGTTGCTTCACCCACGATACCGCCATCACGGTTTCTTACCTCGCCACCCGCCAAGATAACCTTTATCTCTGGGTTTGGTAGCAGGATACTGGCAACGTTGATGTTGTTAGTCACGACTCTGAGTTGTTTGTGGTTCTTGTTCAGCGCGCGCGCCACCGATTCTGGCGTAGTGCCGATATCAACGAACAAGGTTGCACCATCTGGAATGTGCTTAACCAGTTCGTCGGCGATCACGTCTTTTTCGTTGAAGTTAAGCGCTTTACGCGTGTTATAAGAGGTGTTTTCCGAGCTTAAAGGAATGGTTGCACCACCATGATAGCGACGAATTTTGTTGCTATCGGCCAGCTCATTGAGGTCTCGTCTGATGGTTTGTGGGCTGACATCGAACTTTTCAACGAGCTCTTCGGTACTCACATATCCTTGTGTTTTTACCAGATCTACAATCTGCTGGTGTCTTGGTATCTGCTTCACTTAACTTACCACTCCCTGCGCGCAAAGGGCTCTAGCGCGTCAAAATCGAAAATATAAACTCACGCTATTGTGCTCGAATTGATGAAAAGAGAGAAGTAATGATGGTAAGGAATCATGTCTAAACCGCAAAAACGCTGGTCAAAACGTGGAATTTGAGCCTGAAACGCAAAAAAAGAGCACAAAATAGTGCTCTTTTTAGTTTCGTTTGCTGAGGTTCGAGCAATCTAATCGATGAGATTGCTCGAGTTCCGAGGTCAACGGTTAATGATTAACGATGAGCTGAATACTCAGTATTACTCTTCGTCGTCATCGTGCAGTTCAGACCAAACCTGTGCACACTTGATAGCACGCTTCCAGCCTTTGTAACGGCGGTTACGTTTCTCTTCGTCGTGGTGTGGCATGAAGGTGCGGTTAAGAACGGCTTTGTCTTGAAGCTCGTCAATGCTGTCCCAGAAACCAACCGCTAGGCCAGCAAGGTAAGCGGCACCCAGAGCCGTTACTTCTGTTACTTCAGGGCGGTGAACTTCAGTATCCAGCACGTCTGATTGGAATTGCATTAGGAAGTTGTTCGCTACTGCGCCGCCATCAACACGTAGGTTTGCTAGCTTGATGCCTGAATCAGCTTGCATCGCGTCTAGTACGTCACGCGTTTGGTAAGCAATGCCTTCCAAGGTTGCACGGATGATGTGGTTCGAGTTAACACCGCGAGTCAGGCCAACAATTGTACCGCGAGCGTAAGCATCCCAGTATGGTGCGCCTAAACCAGTAAACGCAGGAACCACGTAAACGCCGTTTGAAGAGTCCACTTTAGTTGCGAAGTACTCAGAGTCTTCTGCGCCAGCCAGTAGTTTCATTTCATCACGTAGCCATTGGATTGATGCGCCGCCCATGAATACCGCACCTTCCAATGCGTATGCTGGTTCGCCTTTAGGACCACACGCTAGCGTTGTTAGTAGGCCGTTCTTCGATGTTACTTTCTCTTGGCCCGTGTTCATTAGAAGGAAACAACCTGTGCCGTAAGTGTTCTTAGCTTGGCCTGCTTCTACACACATTTGACCGTAAAGTGCAGCTTGTTGGTCACCCGCAATACCCGCGATTGGAATACGAGTACCGCCTTTACCACCAAGGTTCGTTTGACCGTACACCTCAGAAGAACGCTTCACTTCTGGCATCATTGATGACGGGATACCCATTTCATCAAGTAGCTTTTGATCCCAGCATAGGTCGTTGATGTTGAACAACATAGTACGTGACGCGTTAGTGTAATCCGTAACGTGAACACGTCCTTGAGTCATCTTCCAAACCAACCAAGTATCAACCGTACCGAACAGTAGTTTGCCAGTTTCAGCGTCTTCGCGAGCGCCTTCAACGTTGTCTAGAATCCATTTTACTTTGGTACCTGAGAAATACGGGTCAAGGACTAAGCCAGTATTGTCACGTACGTAGTCTTCTAGGCCACGTGCTTTTAGGTCTTCACAGATGTCTGCTGTACGGCGACACTGCCATACGATTGCGTTATAAACCGGCTTACCCGTTTCTTTGTTCCAAACGATGGTGGTTTCACGTTGGTTAGTGATACCGATACCCGCTAGCTCGTCGCTGCGAATGCCTGCTTTAGCTAGAGCTTCAACCAATGTAGAGCTTTGAGTCGCCCAGATTTCCATTGGATCATGCTCAACCCAACCGGCTTTTGGATAAATCTGAGTAAATTCTCGTTGAGAAGAACTAACGATGTTTGCATCGTGATCGAGGATTACAGCGCGAGAACTTGTGGTGCCTTGGTCTAGGGCAACAATGTATTTTTGCTCGGTCATGGTAAGAATCCTTTTTCTTTTGTTATTTATATTTTAGTAAATGTAGGGTCGCTTAGGAATTAAGCTTGAGCTTGTTCAGCTTCTTCTTCTGTTTCACATTGGTTTGGAATTGTGCAGCCTTGGCCTTCTACTGGTAGGTAAGCACCGATAACACGTGGGTACAACCAACCACCAAAACACGCACCAGCAATTGGAGCAAGAATTGGAACGATGAAGTAAGGAATATCACGAGCACCGCTTAGTGCGAAATCCCAACCTGCAAAGTAAGCGAACAGTTTTGGTCCGAAGTCACGAGCAGGGTTCATTGCAAAGCCAGTCAGTGGACCTAAAGAACCACCGATAACCGCGATAAGAATACCGATCAGTAGAGGGTTCATTGCACCGCGAGATGCGCCGTTGTTCTCATCACCTAACGCTAAAATGGCAAACATCAACACTGCAGTAATCACGAATTCCACAGCAAAAGCGCCGAAGAAAGAAAGTGAAGCATGTGGGTAAGTCGAGAAGATACCAGCAGTTGATAGTGCGTCTTGGCTGCTACGAACAAAGTTATGTGCGATTTCGTAGTCAGTAAATAGGTTGCTGTACAGGCTGTAAACCAATGCTGCAGAGCAGAAAGCGCCAAGCAGTTGCGAAATGATGTAAGGCACCACTTTCGCTTTATCAAAGCCATGGAACATGGCCAGTGCAATCGTTACGGCTGGGTTGATGTGTGCGCCTGAAACGCCGGCAGTACAGTAAATTGCAATCGCAACACCGAAGCCCCAGATGATGCTGATTTCCCATTGTCCGAATGTCGCACCAGTTAATACCAGAGCGGCCACACAGCCAACGCCAAAGAATATGAGTAATCCTGTACCGATAAATTCAGCCAAGCATTGCCCAAATAAAGAAGGGTGTTTGTTTGTTGTCATGTTCGAGTCCTTTTTAGTTTTGCTTATCTAGCACGTGTATTGTGCATATATTTGCGAACTCGAAAATAAACGAACATCAAAAGTGAGCGTTTGAGCATAAAATTGTTAATTAAAGTCACTTGAAATGTTAATTCGAACACTTTTGCTCGAAAAAGATGCTCGCATGAACGTCATTGCTCGAATTGATAGGTTGCGAAGCCGCTCAAACTACCTATATGTAAATGAATGCGCAACTGGTACGAGGAGTTTATGTTTGGATTTGTGATGCTACTTCGTGAGTGGCGGATTATTAGACTTAATTAGGGAGGGCTGTGTGATGTTTTTGCTATGTAACAAGGGAGTTAACAAATGAGCTTATATGCATAAATGAATAAACTGCCAACTATGTTGTAGTTTGGCAGTTTTCATTTGGGTGTATGTTCTTGTTATACGAGACGAACTTACCGCTCTAAACCAGAGCTGCCACTTTTCCTTTCGCAACCAATTGATATCGAACCGAGTCATACGCCCAGTTGAACGCAATCGCGTAAAGTACGAAGAAAATAACTAGGCCGATGTCCATGATCAGTACGGTTAGGAAGTCGAGTTGTAGAACCCACATCAAGACAGGTAGAGTCACTGTCATTAAGCCAAGCTCAAAACCTAATCCGTGCAGGATACGTGTTTTCGTGGTTCTTTTGCTTCGGTCTGCTCCGTAAATTTTGTCGTAGCCATAGTTGTAAACGTAGTTCCAAGCCATCGCTATCAATGATATTGCGAGCGCTAAGCCTGCCATTTCACCTGCGCCGTTTCCTGTAATATAGGTTGCAAGCCCTGCCATTAAAACCAAAGCAACCAATTCAAATAGCACCATGTGCAACATGCGTTCTTTATGTGACATTTTTCTAACTCTCTTTACGATTAAATAGCCGCCGATGGGCTAATGACTTGGCTAAATAATATCTACTTAAGTGATAATATAAAGATAGTAAACATCACATATAGTGATAGTAAGTTTTGGGAGACACCGAATGTACAACATTGAACAACTGAGAATGTTTGTGTATGCCGTTGAATTAGGGTCATTTTCTGCCAGTGCTCGTCATTTGGGGAAGGTGCAGTCGGCGGTGAGCCAAGGCATCAGTAATCTTGAAATAGATTTTAATGTTGAGCTTTTTGATCGTTCGACTCGAAAGCCTTCACTAACCAAAGCGGGCGAGCAGTTATTTAAACAGGTGAAAGCGATCGTGCTTCAGGTTGAAGATCTGAATGTGACGGTTAGTGCGATGGGCAGTGGTGAAGAGGGGCTCATCAAAATTGCATTAGATGATTCACTATTGGTCCCGAATCTATCTAAGATCTTTAGTCAGTTCAGTCAACAATTCCCTGCGACTGAAGTGGAACTGGTTGCGTGTACCACGACAGAGGTCAATCCGTTAATTATCGAAGAGAGGGCCGACATTGGATTAATGTTTACTAACTTGGCTTTTGATGTCGGTTCTGAGCCTTGCTTTATCGGTCACTTACCGTTTATTGCTGTGTGTCATCCAAGTCATGCGCTCGCAAAAACAGGTGTGGCGAAACTCTCTGACTTACTCCCGCATCGTCAGTTAATGTTGAGGGGAGACAAAGGTAAGGTGATGGATCAGTTTCCGCTGATTGCCGGAAAGGTATGGTGGTCAAACAGCTTTATCGTCATTAAAGAGATGATTCTTGGTAGCGATATCGGTTGGGCATACTTACCGAAACACCTTGTTGAAGAAGAGCTTATTAAACAGCGCTTGGTAGAGGTGAATGTGTCATTTGACCATAAAACTTGGTCGCCTCCGGTTGATCTTGTTCTGTCTAAAACACGCTCAAAAGGTCCTGCATTACTTTGGCTTGAACAAGCATTGAAAGGCCTATTAGACGAAACTGAATAAAGAAAAGGCTCACCGTTTAACGTGTGAGCCTTTCTGTTCAAAGTGATGCTGCTTTTTGTTAGTTCTAGTTCTAGGTGTAGACGTAGATGCTATACGCTAGGTTTAACCGTCTGACCGTTGTAGTACTTGTCTTTCATCTTAAGCGCCACGTTCACAAGGTAAATCAGCACAGGGACTTCAATCAGTGGACCGATAACGCCTGCAAACGCTTGGTCTGAGTTGATACCGAATACTGAGATAGCCACGGCAATCGCTAGCTCGAAGTTGTTACCTGTTGCTGTAAATGCAATTGATGCGTTCTTGTCGTACTCGATGCCCATCTTTTTACCGATGAAGAAACTGATGAAGAACATCGCAGTGAAGTAGATAGTCAGTGGAACCGCAATTAATAGAACGTCCATTGGCAGTTCAACAATCATTTCACCTTTCAGGCTGAACATCAGAACGATAGTCGCCAGTAGTGCAATCAGTGTGATTGGAGAGATGCGTGGAATAAATACGTCGTTGTACCACTGCTCGCCTTTCATCGACACAAGGATCTTACGGCTTAGGAAGCCCGCTAGGAATGGTATACCTAGGTAGATAAGTACACTGTGTGCAATGTCGATCATCGAGATATCAACCAACATGCCTTCGTAACCAAATACTGGTGGAAGAACGCTGATGAACAACCACGCCATAAAGCTGTAGCTCACCACTTGGAATGCACTGTTTAGAGCAACCAATGCCGCGCCGTACTCTTTGTTACCGCCGCCGATGTCGTTCCAAACCAGAACCATCGCCACACAACGAGCAAGACCAATCAGAATCACCCCAACCATGTAACCTGGGTGGTCTCCCAAGAAAGTTAGTGCCAATACAAACATCAGAATTGGACCAACGATCCAGTTCATGATCAAAGAGAGCTTAATGGCTTTCTTATCTTTTACCACAGTGCCTAGCAGGTTGTAGTTAACCTTAGCCAGAGGTGGGTACATCATTAAGATAAGGCCAACCGCAAGCGGAATGTTAGTGGTGCCAACAGACATTGAATCGTTCCACTGTTCGATCTGTGGGAATAGGGTGCCGAGTAGTACACCAAGGCCCATGGCAATAAAAATCCACAGTGTTAAGTAGCGATCTAGAAAACCTAACTTTGGTTTCATGATAATCTCTCTTAGTTGATATCGTAAATCGTCGAAAGACGATTGGTTGTGGCAAAAAAACACGCTTAAAAGTAAAGGCTATCAAAGCCGATCATTCAAGCGTGAACTTCTATTTTAAAATGCTGTTAAATATCGATTCGAAGCGTTGAATATTGTCGCGGTCGATGCGGTAACACATCTTCGGCGGAATCGACTCAGCCGTAATAAAACCTGAGGCTTTCAATATTCTTAAGTGCTCTGATACCGTTGATTGAGCTAAACCCAATTCACTCACCAGATCACTGTTCAAGCAGCCGCCCGATTTTTCTAACGTGGAAAGGATACTCAATATACGTATTCTTGCTGGGTGAGCGAGTGCTTTCGCCAGTGCGGCCATTTGCTTTTCTGCTTTAGCATCACCGTGTTCGATGGGCAGAGAACAGCCACCAGATGTCGAGCAAGTTGAGTTCATATTGACGTCTCACTTTCATTAATCGTTAAAAGACGATTAATGATAAGCCTATTTTAAATAGGGGTCAATGCTCACTGTCTATTTGAACGAACTTTAAGGTGGCGATTCAGGGACTATGGTTGAACTCTGCTTTGACTCAGCTACGCAAAATGGCGTGAACATCGATTAAACGCCATTTTGCTCGGTTATCCGCTAGTTAAGAACGGTATAGCCTCGGTTGATCATACAGTTACGATTCACTTGAAACTTCTGCTGCTCAGATAGCTCGGCGGATTGTCTTTTTTGAGCACCGTGCTTTAAAGCGCCGCTGATAATACCGATGCCAGCACCAATTTTTGCACCATCATGACCACTCCCGCCAGAGACGGCTCCACCAACCGCACCCAGCGCTGCACCCTTAGCGGTTGAACCGACAATATCGCTGCCAAGAGAATCGACCTCTTCAGGCTTCACTTGTTGAGCGTATTGCTCACATTCATACAGATCGGCGTGATACTGTGTTTCATCAACACCTTTAGTATCGACAATAATTTGATTAGCAAATACTGAACTTGATGCTACAAGCAATATCGCTGCGATTGGAGAGAATGGAAATTTCACAATATAGACCTCTAGAGTATTCATTGCATTGTTAAAGTGACGTGTAGTTCTCGATGAAATCAAGGCGACGATCGGTGTACTCACCAGAATCCAACATCTTAGATAACCCGCGAAGCGTGTTGTAAGGCTGAGAAACGGCCACCATGTTAATGAGCCAATACGGAATATCGCCACCTGGATCACTCAATACTCGATAAGAGATATGGGTGGTGTTTTCGTCGATTGGTGTCAGGATCCAACTCGCCTCTAATTCAGCCACTCTGATGATTTTTTTATTATTGTTTGGCAGGTAATCAGGCCTACCATGCTGACCAATGGTGACAACCATCGTCTCTGGATCTTGAGTGATGACGTTCTCTACGATAGCTTCACGATCGGCAACTGGCCAAGGTGCCTTGGTATAGGTTTTGGTGATCGTGTGCGCCGCACTAAAATGCTCTATTTCTTCCATGTCATCGATGTTTTCTACCCATTGCGTGCCAACAGAGGTATCGATAAAGAGTGCGATAATAGAAGTGAGGGACGCGTTGATGTCGCCTTCTGCTCGAAATTCTTTAAAGTGACTGCCTTCAATTTTACGGTTATAAACCTCGATGCCTTTTTTATCGCGTGCCAGTGACCAGCCATCGGTGTCTGATGCAAACACCGAAACTGAACAAGCAAGAAGAAGCAAAGTAATAATCTTATTCATCATGTTAATGAGCGCCCTTTCCAGCTGATTTTATTGGTTTTAGATAAGCGGTAACTGTTCAGCACGAGTAGGCTTTGAACACAAATACCGAAGGGTACGGTTAACGCAAATTTTGCGGGAACAAACAGTTCCTTAACCAAAATGAAGTAGGTGACGATCGACACCAAGAGCATCACAGAGCTGACAATGAGCGAATAAGCATGAATGGCAGACATGTCACTGATGAAGGCGTTCGCCGATACCAGCATCAAAAGCGGTCCCGCCCATGCGATGATGTTGGCTTTGATGAAGACTTTTAAAGCTTGTGCTTGCGATTGACAATTCACAATAAGATTCATGTTTTTGGAAAAGCCAGCCCAGATTGAGTTGAAGTCTGAATACATGTGCGTACTCATTAGTTTGTCTGCAAATGCCCAGAAAATCTTAAATCCATTGACCTTCATGACTTTTGCAAAGGCGATGTCTTCCGATATCGCGTTTGCTACTGCGGCGTGTCCACCGACTGCGTCGTAGGATTTTCGGGTAAACAACATCGCCTGACCGTTAGCAATCGCTTCTTCCTTAGTCATGTCGTTCGAGTTTTTAAAGTTCATATAAGATGCGATCGATAGAAAGATGCCCGGCAAGGTCGCTTTTTCTGCCACAGACGCAAAAGTTTGTTTTGGATTAAACGATAAGAGATCAGTTTTTTGTTGGATAGCAAAGTCGATAACGCTCTGTAGCATCGCGGGTGCTGAATCGGTATCTGCATCAATGAAATACACATATTCACCGCTCGCGTTGAGTGCGCCAGCCATACATGCATTGCTCTTACCAAGCCATCCGGTCGGTAACGTTCTACCTGAAATACAGCGCGCGTTAACGTCGAACTTACTGATCAATGCTTCTACTTTTGCACGGGTTGAGTCAGTAGAAAAGTCATCAACAACAATGACTTCAAACTTGTCTTTTGGGTAGCTCTGCTTCAATAGAGAGCCAAGGCTGATTTCAATATTGTCTTCTTCATTTCGCGCAGGAATAATGACGGAAACAGTCGGCCACTCAGTTCTTTTGAACGATATTTTAGGTTCAATGTGAATACGATGGCGCTCTAAGTTCGCAAGTGTGATTAGAAACTTGACGGTAACGATGCAAAGCAAGGTCGTAATAATAGCTAAAATCATAATGACTGTGGTCGGAATAAAGTGATGGAGAGACAGGAAAGAATATAGTGGAGTGTGACCTAACGCACATCTTGTATGTAGGACTTAACCCTTCAAACTGGAATGCGCTTCTGTTAGCGTTTGCCTTGGAAAGATGTGAAACAGTGACTGACAGGCGGTAAAATAAGCATTGTATTCACCAGCGACTCTAGCGATATAATCGAACCCAGAACCGTTACTCAAGATAACGAATGATCATAATCCAATAATAGGTACGCCCGACATGCCCCAACAAAACATCAAATTTATCGCGACTGATATGGATGGCACCTTACTCGATGAGCATGGAAAGCTCGACCCTGAGTTTTTCAATCTTTATGAGCGCTTAGAAGCGCAAGATATTATTTTTGCTGCCGCGTCTGGCCGCCAGTATTACAGCTTGCTAGAAACATTTTCCCCGCTTAAAGATCGCATGATGTTTATTGCTGAAAACGGCACATTAGTGATGCACAAAGGCCAAGAACTTTACAGCTGCTTGCTTGATACCGATGCCATTAAAGAGATCATTAAAGAAGCTCGAGCTATTGAAGGCGCGCATGTGGTGCTATGCGGTAAGAAATCGGCATACATCGAAACCAAAGATGAGCGTGCTCTGGCGGAGATCTCTAAGTACTACCATCGCCGTGAGCAAGTAGAAGACTTACTGGCGGTAGAAGACGATTTCATCAAGGTGGCTATCTGTCACTTCGACGGTTCACAAGAGAAAGTGAACCCAACTATTGATGCCAAATTCGGTGAGAACTACCAAGTGGTTGTAAGCGCAAAAATTTGGTTAGATGTGATGAACGCTGAAGCGTCAAAAGGTGCGGCGATTAAACATCTACAGAACACATTAGGTTTCACTTACGAGCAGACCATGAGCTTTGGTGATTACCTAAATGACTTGGAAATGCTTAAAGAGAGCTACCACTCTTACGCGATGGAAAACGCGCATCCAAAGTTAAAAGAGATCGCGCGTTTTGGCGCGCCAAGTAACGTTGACGCGGGTGTGTTCCAAGTACTTGAGAAGTTGCTAGCGTAACGCTCTTAAGCTAGATTCGATTTTTATCAAAGCCAACTCGTGAAAATGAGTTGGCTTTTTTGTTGGCTGCTGTTGTATTGAGTTAAATTTGAACGAGTGTTCAGCTTGTTGTAGTCTAACCAGAAAGATGGGTATTCACTTTGAATTGGATACGCCTTAGTAACGATATTTGGAATGATTATGAGCAAGAAACTTCAACTTGATATTATTTCTGACGTAATGTGCCCGTGGTGCGTAGTCGGTTACAAAAACTTAGAGCTAGCCGTTGCGGAACTTGGTTTAGAAGACCAGATTGAACTTGAATGGCAGCCGTTTGAGCTTAACCCTGACATGCCGCAAGAGGGCGAAAACCTGCGTGCCCATATCATGAGAAAATACGGTTCTAGCGCAGAAGAGAGCCAACGTTCACGAGAACAGCTTTCGGCTCGCGGCCAAGCGGTTGGTTTCGATTTCAATTTCTATGACAGTATGAGAATGGTCAATTCACGTCATCTACATGTACTTCTCGATTTTGCACTAGCGCACGGCAAACAGACTGAGTTAAAGCTACGCTTCTTTGCTGCTCACTTCACAGAGCAAAAAGACCTGTCCGATCTTGAAGTCATTGCACAAGAGCTTGAAGCGGTTGGCTTAGACTCAACGAAGGCACTGAAGCGCCTAAAGAACACCGACAACTTGAAGCAAATTGAAGCGCAAGAGTTTGAATGGCAACGCATGGGGATCTCTGCGGTTCCTACTGTGGTGTTCAACCGTAAGAGTGCAGTAACGGGCGCGCAGACGGTAGAAACCTACAAGCAGATTCTTCAAGAGCTTATTGCTGAATCATAAACGGATCATTGCTATCAATTAGAGTCTGAATTTCATGGAATCACTGTCACTCGCTCAAGCGCAAAAACTGGTATTGCTTTCGCAAAAGCTGCCGCCTAAGAAGTTGCCACCTAAAAAGCAACGCAATGGGGGCGCTTTGGCGAACACGTTGTCTGCGATTGAAAACCTTGGCTATGTGCAAATTGATACCATCTCTGTGATTCAGCGAGCTCACCACCACACGCTTTGGAATCGCAATCAAGATTACCAACTGAACCATCTTGATAAGCTGTTAGAGCGTCGAGAAGTATTTGAGTATTGGTCGCATGCCGCCGCGTATTTACCCATGCGTGACTTCCGATTCAGCCTACACCGCAAGAATGGCTTTGCGAGCGGTAAGCTCAAGCATTGGTATAAAAAGAATGACGCACTGATGGCTCATGTTCTCAAACGTATTGAGAATGAAGGGCCGTTGATGGCGAAAGATTTTGAAGGGGATAGGCCAAACCCCGGCGGTTGGGGCGGTAAACCGGCCAAGCAAGCATTAGAAACATTGTTCATGCAAGGCGACTTAATGGTGCCAAGCCGAGTTAACTTTCATAAGGTGTATGACCTAACCGAGCGAGTTTTACCGAGCGGAATTGATACCTCTGAGCCGACAGAACAAGAGTACATCGAGCATCTGATAACACGTTATTTAGAGGCTAACGGAGTTGGAATAGCGTCGGAAATGAGCTACCTACTCAAGAACACAAAGCCTTTGATTCAGAGAGCACTCCAACAGATGCTTGAAGATAAGCAGGTTCTGAAAGTAGATATTCAAGGCTCTGATTACTATGTCCTGCCAGGTGCTTTTGAACTGCTGAATCAACCTCTTTCCAGAACCAAGCTTAAGATACTGTCTCCGTTTGATAACCTGCTGATTCAACGAAAGCGAATGCAATCATTGTTCAACTTTGATTACCTCCTAGAATGCTATGTTCCAGAGGCCAAGCGTCAGTTTGGTTATTTTAGCTTACCGATTCTGTGGCAAGGTGAGCTGGTGGCACGAATGGATTGCAAGGTCGACAGGAAGAGTGGTTTGCTCAATATCCGTAACTTGGTTGTGGAAGAGCGAATTAAAAACCATGAGTCGTTGGTTCATGCTTTATGCGATGAACTAAAACACTTCATGGTGTTCAACCAATGTGATGAGATGATCGTCCATAACACCACGCCCTCTGATCTTGGCAAGCGCTTGATGAGCCAATGGCAAACAGTCTAGCGGTCTTTGTTGTTTAGAAAGCGCTTAGTTACTCAGCAAACGCAGCTAACAAGAACTCGACAAAGGTTCTGTTCTTCAACGACAGTTGCTTGGTTTTGTAGAGCAAGTGAATCGGCTTTGGTAACGGCGCCATGCCGGGTAGGATTTCCAACAGCGCTCCACGATCAATCTCTTCTGCGACTAAGATAGTCGGTTGCAACAACACGCCCACACCCTGCAGGGCGGCATACCGCAACACATCACCATTATTCGACATCAAGCGCACACGTTCTTTATTCGGTGTGGCGTGAGGAGCTTGGCTGCTGTAACTGAATCCAAGCGATGGGTGCTGCGCCAAGTCTTCCAATACTCTGATTTCAGCATGTTGGTTTAGGTAAGCGGGCGCCGCGCAGTAACACATCTCATAATCCCCTAAATACCTTGCGACCAAGCTTGAATCGGATAGGTCACCAATTCGCACAATCAAATCAATGTCGGATGAGTAAGGATCAACAAGGTCATTATTCAACATCAGCTCAACGTTAATGGTTGGGTGATGCGCGAGAAACTTAGCCACGATAGGGGCGAGCACCTTGTTTCCATAGGTAACTGGGCAGTTAATTTTTACCGTGCCTTGCGGTTGATTTTCCAAGGTCTGAATCAGGTTCTCTGCATTGCTGATGTCTTCGAGAATTCGCTTACACTCACGATAGTAAAGCTGCCCTGAGTCGGTTAACGATTGCTTACGCGTGGTGCGGTGGATCAGCTGAGAGTTCAGACTGGTTTCTAAGGAATGGACATGTTTGCTTATCATGGTCGCCGACAGGTTGAAGTGGTTTGCGGCGCTGCGAAAGCTACCTTGTTCCACCACATAGACGAAGACTTTCATGCTGGTTAACTTATCCATTGAACACTCTTGGTTGATAAACAATAAACAAAAGGTGAGTTTATCAATTATTAGGGGTTAATTATATTAATGGCAAACCGATAATTAACTAAAATAAGAGTGTGCAATGCCTCAAACGAATGAAACTATCTTTGTTACTGCCGAACTTAAGATCAAAACCAACATAGAACGAGCAGCTGCGCTCGAAGCTATCGAACAGTTTTGTTTAGACATGCAAAGCGAACCGGGCTGCCTACAAGCGATTGCAACCTATGACCAAAACCAAAGCGATCGTGTGATCTTGCTTGAGCAATACGTAAACCGCGAGGCGATCAATCAGCACTTTGTGATGCCTCATACCCAAGCGTTTATTGAGCGTGATATTACCGAGTTGGTTCAAGCATTCGAAACGCAACGTGGGCCTATCAAAGCACAAGAGCAGGAGATCTAAGACATGAAATGGGGAATCCTAGGAACCAGCTTTATCTCAGGCGTAATGGCGGATGCGATTAAAGGCGATGCTCAAAGTGAGCTGTATGCTGTTGCTGGACGCACAGAGAAAACACTCAATGAGTTTGCTGCCCAATACCAGCCAACACGAACCTTCAACAACTATGAAGCCTTGATTGAAGATGAGTCGGTCGACATTATCTACATTGCTCTACCAAACCACGTTCATCATGAGTATGTGATTAAAGCGGCTCAAAAAGGCAAAGCGATCTTGTGTGAGAAGTCTTTGTCGGTAGATATGGAAAAAACCGAGCAAGCTTTACTAGCCGTGAAAGAAGCGGGCGTATTCTTTGCTGAAGGTTTGATGTACTTAAACCACCCAATGATCGCCAAGCTTCATCAAGAATTAGCTACTGGTGAGATTGGCGAAGTGCGTTCAATTCAAGGTTCCTACGTTGCGGCGATTGATCAGTTCGTGAACCCTGCAAGTAAAGGCGCGTTGTACAACCTGGGTTGTTACCCAATGTCTTTGATTCACTCTGTCGCACAACACCAGTTTGGTGAGAGTGTGTTTGATGATGTGCAGATCTCAGCAATCGGCCGACGAGGCGAAGATGGCAATATCTGTGAGTCGTCGGCGATGATGCGTTTCAACGGCAGTTTTACCGCGCAAATCCACACTGCTGAAGATCACGGCTTAAAGCATGGTTTTACGATCCTAGGTAGCAAAGGCTGTATCACGCTAGATACTAATCCATGGCTACCGACGGCAGAAAACACGTTTACGGTAGAGATCTATGAGACGTCGACACGTGAAGTGAAAGTCGAAGCGCAAGGCGATGGTTTCCATTATCAAGTGCGCAATATCCGCCAAGCGGTTGAGCAAGGTGACACACAACTTGCTGCGCCGATGGCAACCCACCAAGACTCTCGCGTAATCATGAAGTTATTAACTGATTGGGAACAAGCGGCGAGCTAATGTTTTAGTAAATTCTATACTCGTCTCATGTTTGATCGCCTCGTAAGCTATCAAACATGAGGCGTTTCCTCTATATCTTCCAGTCGACTCTCCCCAATAAATACTTTGCATTTGAAACCGCCACAGTGTCCAATATCAGGTAGTACGAAACTGACCGAAAAACCTTATTTTTTAAGGTGTTAAATAGGACCTTTGCCGCATGCGTAAATCAGATAAGAAAATCGAGAATCAAATCAGAGACGTGTTAACTGACGTTTGTGAAGACACGCTGAAAGGCTTCGATGGTTTTTTGTGGGTGACTCACTCGGTCAACTTTTCCTCTTTTCCGCAAAGTTTGAAAATTGTCTGTGTATTCGATACCAATCAGGATAGAACGAACTTCTTAAGTGGCGAAGGTCAACAGAGTGTCTCAGGGGCTATTCAACAAGCGTTCAATCAAGTTGGAATTCAACTGAAGAATATCGATAAGCATGTTAGCTACGATACGCAAGAAAATTGCGAT
The DNA here is from genome assembly GCF_041471425.1 of Vibrio sp. 10N.261.52.C2. Taxonomy (NCBI): domain Bacteria; kingdom Pseudomonadati; phylum Pseudomonadota; class Gammaproteobacteria; order Vibrionales; family Vibrionaceae; genus Vibrio; species Vibrio sp. 10N.261.52.C2. The sequence continues at coordinate 15,495 of NZ_JBFROH010000023.1, forward strand.
CGCGACCATCAAGGGAAGTGGAACAAGAGGCTTTAAGGAGCGTTGTCATCGTTCTTGTTTAGACAGCCTATCCAAATTGAGTTTCAATAGTGTGGCGCTCAAACTGAGATTCGATACAGCAAATCCAAGTCCTATTCTGAGTTCTAGGCTCTGATAACTTCTCATCTTCCAAACCGTATTATTCTCATTTTGAGAAAATCTGAGCTGATTTCTCGTTAGCCGGAGATACTTGGTTTCCAAATAAAATTAAAATCACAAAAACTTATATTTTCCTTAATGCATTGATTTTGAATCGGCATTTGCTCGTTTTACTTGCCACCGATGAAACAAGACAGACGAGCACTTGAACAATAGAGCCATGTAGTCGATACTTTTTTCGTATTTTGATTCCTAAATTGACACGTAAGTTGGCTGACTTTTCGTCTTGTGATTTAAGGCATGACAGTATCGATTAGGAAATTTGAATCATGAAAACCTACATTTCTGGGCTGCTCGCACTCATACCGTCATGTTTAATCGCTGGCTACGCTTTTGCTGTTGGTACAGCAGTTGTGCTGCCAGGGCAACATGAAGCGGGTGTTGATCTTTCGGGCTCCCCACTATCTGCGAATGCTGTCATTGATTGGGAAATTACCAACAGTGACATTGTGTTCGGAGCGTATGCCGACAAAGCCGACAATGAGCGGGCCACGACAATTGGTTATATGTACAACCAAGTCATGGCGATGAACTCGGGTTGGTTGGAGAACGATCTCCGTAACCAAGCTGAGTTAGAAGGCCTCAATTTCGAAGACTATTTCCTGCACTTTTCTGAAGATACTGTCATTGCCGAAGTTGATAAAACTCATGGCGAAAAGACCCTTTTAAACCGAAAACCTATGATCTTGGGTTATACAGCCAGTGAAGACCATGCTGGTTTTTGGTTGTATCAAGAGCCTCCGTGGGATGCCGATGTGTTTGAGAATTTCGAACAGGGTGGGGCTTTGTATGTCTATCATGCTGAACAGTTCGAACGGCTGACCTTTAAGTTCTCACAGTTTGCTGGCAGCGGTGAATTTTGGATTGAATACCCAACTGCTATTGATTCTCAGGGTAGGGTTTCACAATGGGAAAGGCTTGATGTAAAGAAAGACAAAACGCTCAATATGACCAAAAACCAATCGGTGATCTGGAACCTTCCGGATAACTGGTTAAGAGCTACAACTCATGATGGGAGCGGTGCGAGTTATGGCGGCGGCCAGTATTTTGGTTCAACCTTTTTGAGAGATGGTGGGCGCTTATACGTTGTGAGAGTTCGTTGGCAAAGTGAGAATGCCGACGACAGGCCGCGTTTAAAAGAAGTAAAACTCAAAAACAGTTTTCCAACCGTCAAGTTAACCGATGCTCCGACTTCAACCCCGGACGGCAATGCTATCAGCCAATGGCGAAAAATCCGTGGTTTTGATGTGTCTGCAGATCTAGATGGTGATAACTACTTGTCGCCAAGCGAGTATCGAAATCGAACCAATAAGAACGCAACAGCGCGTTTTCGTTGGGAATCAAGAGTGGTGCCATTTGGTCGAATGTGGAGCGCTAACTCGTCTTGGTCGCTAACAAACGTCGCAAACGCGGATTATCTATCTGCCATTCATCGCTACTACAAGCAAAGCTGGGCAAGCCAAGGTTTGAATGGTGCGTACAACGACGACACAAATAAACTCATTGGCTCGAACCAGTTCTATGTTCACTCTGGCGGGCATGTTCAAGAGTTAGGAGCTGTTGCGGGTTCGAATCAAGCGGATGATCTCTACAAGCAACAATTTTCAGCGTTTCTCAAAAATCTTTCTGCTTTAGAAAGTGATGCGTCGATTGGGTTGAATATCGGAACCGCGAACTTACTGGGTCGAAATGGACAGTCTCATCTTAGCGAGGCGGGCTCTCTGTATTTACGCGAGCACTACATTTTTCCGTCTACTGGGTTTAGTGGTTACTCGGGGATCTCAAAATTCTGGGATAATTCTGCGCTCGCCTACAATGGGCAAAGTGTTATTTTTCAGGCGACAACGCGTTATGGGCGAGTTCAGTATCTTGGAAATAGTGAAGATAATTGGAAGCAAGACCAATACTCGACCCTAGCGATCTACCACCTCAATCGACACGCTCAACATAGCTACTTTAATCAGTGGAACAATGGTTACGTCTATGGAAGTGGCAATACGACGGCTGAGATTTTCTGGCAAAGTGGTGTCCCTAAAAACATCGCCTACCAACCCAGTTCGTTATTGGCCGTTGACTTGGGAGAGCCGAGTCATCAAATCCCACATGGCTTTGCGCCGATTCCTTTGATGCTTTCGACAACGACACCTCAGCCTGCTGACTACACCATCGTTGGCGATTCCTCGATGAACGAAATGGTGCATGCTGATCTGCCCAATGGTATCACTCACGTTCTACCGACGTTCACGTACTTTATGTATCAATCTGAAAATCAGGTGGTTGCTGGTGGCCCTGAGGACATGGTGTTAGCGAGAGAGTTCAGCAATGGTCGTGTGTTGTATCGCACGGATTTCCACGGTAAGAATCCGAGCTTTTATGACGCGGCAAAACTCACCATCGCGCTGGATGTTCCAATGAAACCTGTTGATGCTAACGGTAACGTTGGTGACTATGTGAGTGAAATAGAAATTGGCGGTTATGAAGGGCTGTTCTTACTTTATTAGAACTAATGCGAGTGAGCACTCTCGAACCAGAGCAGACTAGAGCTTAGGTTCGGGATATGAGCTTATTCTTTTTACACTGCTTAAATTCTTTGGCGATCCACGATTGCTCGTTTAAACCATTGTCGATTAGAGCAAAAAGGTAGCCATCGACTTTGCTTGAAGCTGCTGGATATTCTTGAAAAGCGTGCTTAGGGTAGCCGGGGTAATCTGTCTCGTATTGAGCGTCTAACTGCTTACCGAGTTGACGCCATTTTACGAATAACTCCGAAGAAGACGTCTCAACCTTATATTGCCCCAAAATGCGTTGGTGATGGGTTAACGCCACTTTAGCGCAGTGGTTGGTCTGTACGACTTTTTGTATCAATTCAACTTGTTCTTCACTCATGGTTTTCGCCAGTACATTCTCTTGTTCGATGCGCGCCATTCGCTCACCAAACGTTTCAGCATGGATGGGAAACACAAAAGTAAGCGGTAAAGCCAATACCAAAAGACGCTTGTAGAACATAACCAAACTCGTTAGAAGGATTCGCGGCTATTATGCCGCCCGCCGCCAATATTATTAATCAATATAAACGCTTAATTGTAAGAATTATTTTTATCGAGTAGATAAATAGATGATTTTGGAGTTGTGGTATTCAGGCTCTGAATGTTTGGTTGGTGAGCCTGAAATTTGATGAGGGATCCGTTACGAATTAATGACCTTGATGCCTTTATCTTGAAGCTCATCAATCACACTACTCGAAAGATCAATGTCGGTGATTACGCCATCAAGCGCACTTAAATCTAAGGCGTGGAAGGTAGCGATACGTCCGTATTTGGTTGAGTCTGAAATCAGATAGTTTGAATGAGCTGCTTGAACAATGGCTTGTTTGACTAACACCTTATTTTCACAAGGTGTCGAGAGCCCTTTTAGATTCCAAGATGAAGATGAGATAAACGCAATATCAATATTCATCCCTGCCAAGAACTCAGCTACTTTGCCCCCAATACTTGATTGATTTTCACGGTCAATCTTGCCACCAGTATGGTAAATCTCAGATTGTGTGCTGTTCATTAGGTACGCGGCAATCGCGAAGTCATTGGTGATGATAAGCAGATCATCTCGCCCTGCAAGTTGGTGAGCGATCTCCAAAGAGGTTGTTCCAGCGTCTAAGTAGATAGTCGAATACTCAGGAACCAATTGAGCAGCTAGTTGACCTATTTGAGCTTTTTCGCTTGCTTGCTGTTCTACCTTTATGTCGTGTGACAATTCGCAGTGAAGTGCTTTAGTCAGTTGAACGCCACCCGAAACTGAAATCACTTTCCCTGATGTCTCTAGCTTTACGATATCTCGACGAATGGTCATATGAGACACCTCTAAGTGCTCAACAAGCTCAGAAATACTGATCACTTCTTGGTGTGATAATAGTGACAAAATAGTTCTCTGACGTTCCGCTGGAATCATGATTCTTCTTCTATGTTCTTATTTTTCATCATCCTATCAATCTTTAGCTATTTTGTGAATATCTGTGAATATCTGTTGTGAAATAGCAATTAGAACTGTGATTGCTGCCGAAATTACCCTTACCTAATGCCTCTAAAGGGTTAAATTACTCAGGTGTGTTAACTTTTGTTAAGAGTGTGACTTATCACTAAGTCGCATTCGATTGCTTCACATATAATCACAAACATAAACAAGAATTAACAAATCTAGAATTAAATAATTACGTGAAAGGCATCTTGCTATGAATGAAGTTCAATCTGTTGGTGTTATCGGTTTAGGTTCTATGGGCATGGGCGCAGCGAAGTCATGCGTCCGTGCAGGCCTTGATGTATATGGTTTCGATTTGAATCCGCAAGCGCTTGAAACCTTGGGTGAATATGGCGCAAAAGCGGTCTCTACAAGCGCGGTTGAGTTTGCCGACAAACTTGATTCAGTTTTGGTATTGGTTGTGAATGCAGCTCAAGTTAACACGGTACTGTTTAAGACTGGTCTTGCGGCGGCACTAAGACCTAACACGCCAGTTATGGTCTCGGCAACGATCTCAGCAGAAGACGCGAAACAAATCGAAGCTCAGCTTGCTGAACATGATCTTGTGATGCTGGATGCGCCAGTGTCCGGCGGTGCAGTAAAAGCAGAAGCGGGCAAAATGACGATTATGGCTTCAGGTGCGGTGACCACATTTGAAGTACTGGCTCCGGTACTTGATGCAACTGCAGCTAAAGTCTACAACATCGGTGAGACCATTGGCCTTGGTGCGACCGTTAAGATTATCCACCAGTTACTAGCAGGTGTTCATATTGCTGCGGGCGCTGAAGCGATGGCACTAGCCGCACGCGCAAACATTCCGCTTGATTTGATGTACGACGTTGTTACGAATGCAGCGGGCAACTCTTGGATGTTCGAGAACCGCATGAAGCACGTAGTCGATGGTGATTACTCTCCAAAATCTATGGTTGATATCTTTGTGAAGGATTTGAACTTGGTATCAGATACCGCTCAAGACCTGAAATTCCCACTCCCATTATCAAGTGCAGCACTGAACATGTTCGTTAGCGCGAGTAATGCTGGATTTGGTCAAGAAGACGACAGTGCAGTGATAAAAGTCTTCCAAGGTATTGACCTACCGGGTGTAAACACATCAAAGGCGGAGAAATAATCATGTTATTAGGTGTTATTGCAGACGACTTTACAGGTGCTACAGACATTGCTGGTTTCTTGGTTGAAAACGGTATGCGCACTGTTCAATTGAATGGGATTCCAACGGGAGAGTTTGACACATCAGCAGATGCTGTGGTGATCAGCCTTAAATCTCGCTCTTGCCCAGCTGACCAAGCGGTGACGGATTCGGTTACTGCGCTTAAATGGCTTCAATATCAAGGCTGCCAACAGTTTTACTTTAAATACTGCTCAACGTTCGACAGTACCGCTGAGGGCAATATTGGTCCCGTAACAGATGCACTTTTGGCTGAACTTGGAGAATCTTTCACTATGGTTTGCCCTGCATTGCCAGTAAATGGTCGCACGGTTTACAACGGTCACTTGTTTGTTTTTGATGAGTTGCTCAGTGATTCAGGTATGCGTAATCACCCTGTTACACCAATGACGGATTCAAGTGTGGTTCGAATGATGGACGCACAATCAGAAGGTGTTTCCGGTTTAGTTAACTTTCAAACGATTGAACAGGGCGCTGATGCGGTTACCGCTCGTTTTAACGAACTCAAAGCTCAAGGTAGTCGCTACGCCGTGGTAGACGCATTTAATGCAGATCACTTGGTGACGCTAGGTCAAGCGGCTAAATCTTTGAAACTAATCACAGGTGGTTCAGGCCTAGCTGCTGGTATCGCTAAAAACTGGACAGAACATCTTGCTGACCAAAGTGATGCAAAACATGCCGGTAGCCCAGTCAAAGCACCAACCGTTGTGTTCTCTGGTTCTTGTTCAGTGATGACTAACCAACAAGTTGCGGTATACAAGCAGCTTGCTCCTCACTTTGCTATCGATGTGAAGGCTTGCTTAACCAATGATCAATACGCCAATGAAGTGTTCGATTGGGTGATGACCAATAACCAAGGCGAGTTTGCTCCTTTGGTTTATGCAACCGCAGATGCTGCCGCACTAAAAGCAATTCAAGAAGAGTACGGCGCACAAGCTTCAAGCCACGCAGTTGAACAATTTTTTAGTCAACTCGCTATCAAACTACAACAACATGGCGTGAAAAACTTCATCGTTGCTGGTGGTGAAACATCAGGCGTCGTGACGCAAAGCCTAGCTGTGAAAGGTTTTCATATTGGTCCTCAAATTGCACCAGGTGTGCCTTGGGTTAAATCGGTCGAAGGTGAGTTATCACTAGCGCTAAAATCGGGCAATTTTGGTGATGAAAACTTCTTCGCTAAAGCTCAATCATTCTTTTCATAAGCGAGATTCAAATGAGTAAAGTTTTGATGAACGAGCAGCAGTTAAGAGAGCAAATGGTCACGCTCGCTCGTTCAATGTTTGAACGAGGTTACGCCACTGGTGGTGCAGGTAACCTGTCTATCAAATTACCTAATGGGTATTTTCTAGCAACACCAACAGGCTCTTCATTTGGCCGCCTTGTCGCTGAAGAATTGTCGGTTGTTGATATCGATGGCAACCACATCTCAGGTAAGAAGCCTTCTAAAGAAGCGGCATTCCACCTAGAGATTTATAGAAATAATGCGGAGTGCAATGCGATTGTACACCTGCACTCTACATACCTAACTGCACTATCTTGCCTTGAAGGGTTGGATCGTAACAACGCGATTAAGGCTTTCACACCGTATTTCGTGATGCGAATTGGCGAGTTACCAGTCATTCCTTACCTACGTCCGGGTGACCCGCAAATCGCTGAAGAGTTGGCAAAACGAGCAGGTGATTATCGAGCATTTTTGTTAGCAAACCACGGCCCAGTAGTAACAGGCACTGACTTTGTTGATGCCGTTGATAACGCTGAAGAGCTAGAAGAGACCGCCAAATTAGCATTCTTATTGAAAGGGAATGATATCCGTTACCTAACGGACGAAGAAGTTATGGATTTAAAAGGGAGAGGCAAATAATGGCTAAGTTCGCAGCAAACTTAACGATGTTATTCACAGAAGTACCATTTTTAGATCGCTTTGAAAAAGCACATCAAGTCGGTTTCAAAGCAGTTGAATACCTATTCCCTTATGCATTTGAGGCCGAAGAGCTTGCCGAAAAAATGCAAAAATTTGGCTTTGAACAGGCGCTGTTCAACATGCCTCCGGGTGATTGGGACGCAGGTGAACGAGGCTTCGCAGCGATTCCTGGCCGTGAAGAAGAGTTTAAAGCTAGTGTTGATACGGCGCTTATGTACGCTAAAGCGCTGAACTGCAAGAAAGTTCACGCGATGTCGGGTCTACATGATGCGAATTTCACGAGGCAGCAACACGTTGAAACCTTTATCTCAAATATTCGTTTTGCCGCAGATAAGTTTGCTGAGCATAACATCGAATTGATGATTGAACCGCTAAATAGCCGTGATGTTCCTAATTATTTCGTTGCTCACCAACGTGACGCTGTTGAACTTATTAAGTTAGTCGATAGGCCAAATGTGAAGCTGCAACTCGACCTTTATCACGCGCAAATCATGGATGGTGATTTAAGTACTTTGATTCGTGAAGTGGCTGCTTATACCGGTCATATCCAAATTGCTTCTGTACCAGAAAGGCATGAACCATCGGAAGGCGAACTGAATTACCCACATCTATTTAATGTTCTGGATGATTCAGGTTACCTAGGTTGGATTGGTTGTGAATATAACCCAAGAGGCACGACAGAAGAGGGGCTTAGCTGGGTAAAAAGTTATTTATAGCGCGGTGTGAATGCCGTTTATATGTAACGAACCATAAAAGTAAAGAACTGATTTAGATAACACGTCTTACAGGTAAGCCAACACATAACGATAAAGTGCAATAGGTGATCCCGATATCACCTATATGCACCACCCTACAATTTTCATAAAAATGAAGAAAGAGACAAAAGGAATATAAAAATGGATGGAGCACTGATAGGCATCGTAATTGGCATCTTAGCCATGATGGGTATGATCATTAAAACGAGAATCCCAGTCGCACTTGCTATGGTTATTGCAAGTATCATCATGGGTCTTTTTGCGGGTATGGCGCCAACAGAGTTGATTGATGCAATTAAAGCTGGTTTTGGTGGCGTGCTTGGTGGCATTGGTTTGATCATCGCATTCGGCGTTATCATGGGCGCGTGTTTCGAACGATCTGGAGCCGCTGTTCGAATGGCAAAAACGTTTGTAAAGCTGTGTGGTAAAGGTCGTGAAGACTTAGCACTAGGTTTTACAGGGGTGCTTGTCGCTATCCCAGTTTTCTGTGACTCTGCGTACATCATTTTGCATTCTCTTGTTCGCGCAATTTCACGTGATACGGGTAAGTCAGCGGTTGGCCTTGGTGTGACTCTAGCACTTGGCTTGCTTATCACTCACGCACTTGTGCCACCAACACCGGGCCCAGTTGCTGTGGCTGGAATTCTAGGTGTAGATCTAGGTGAGTACATGTTGTGGGGTTTGATGGTTTCTATCCCTATGATGCTTCTTTCTATGATTTATATTCGCCGAGTAGGTAACGAGTACTACCGCGTACCAAACGGTGAAACATGGATTACGAACCAAGCTGATTGGGCAAACCTTGAGAAAGTAAAAGAAACAGATGACAGAGAGCTACCAAGTAACTTTTTATCATTCGGTCCAATTCTGCTGCCAATCGCATTCATCCTAATCAACACGCTTGTTGGTCAAGGTGACACTGCAATGCACAACGTTATTTCGTTGATTGGTAACCCAGTGGTTGCTGTTGGTATCGGTGTTCTTATGGCGCTATACGGTCTTACTCGTCATATTGAGCGCAAAGACATGGTTAGCTCTATGGATGATGCTCTGTCTACTACAGGTCTAATTCTTGTGGTAACTGGCTGTGGTGGCGCAATGGGTGCAGTACTTAAAGCATCAGGTGCTGGCCCTCAAGTAGCCGAAGCTATCGCGAGCAGCGGTATTCCACCACTACTTGTACCACTAGCAATTGCTTCAATGCTTCGTCTAATCCAAGGTTCAGCAACGGCATCAATGATGGTTGCAGCAACGATGACGCTGCCATTGGTTGAAACGTTAGGTCTAGACCCAGTATTCGTAGCACTTGCATGTGCGGTAGGTCCGGTTGGCTTCTCTCATTTGAACGATTCATACTTCCACATCATCAACCGTACGTTAGGTATTACTGAACTTGCTGACCAAATTAAGATCTGGTCTGTGTCTTCAACTATCGCATGGGCGATTGGTGCAAGCATCATCATGATTCTAAACTTAGTGTTTGGTAAAGGCGGTACGTTGATCGACCCACTGATTCCAATTGCGGTTCTAGGTGCTGTATTCGTGTGGCTAAAAAGCAAAGAGAAATCACAAGTAAAGACAGCCGTTACTAACTAATACTACTTACCTTTATATACTGCCCCTATTAAGTGATTAGCTTGCTGATCTTCAATAGGGGCATTTTTGGATCGGGCACTCATCAAAACTAATATTCTTTTGGATCTCTCAGTATGAAAATTGTTATTGCACCAGACTCGTTTAAAGAATCTTTATCGGCTGTATCGGTAGCGGCGTGTATTGAAAAGGGCTTTCGTGAAATCTTCCCTGACGCTGACTATGTGATCTTACCTTTGGCCGATGGCGGTGGAGGTACGGTAGATGTATTACTGCAAGGCTTAGCAGGGCAAAAGCGAACACATCTAGTTGAAGGGCCGTTGGGCGCATTGGTTAATGCTGAATGGGCGATGTTAGAACCATCGGAGCATAACCAGAACAAAACGGCATTGATTGAAATTGCTGCTGCATCGGGTTTGGACTTGTTGAAACCAGAGCAGCGTGATCCATTGATTGCTTCTTCATTCGGAACGGGGCAATTGATTTTGGAGGCGATAGAGCAGGGCGCTCAAGCGATTATTCTTGGATTGGGTGGCAGTGCAACTAATGATGGCGGTGCAGGTATTGTTTAAGCATTAGGTGGGACACTGTTAGATAATGCAGGGCAAGAGCTTAACCGAGGTGGCGTTGCACTAGCTGATTTATCATCGATTGATCTTACTGGTTTAGATTCACGCTATGCTGATATCGAGTTAATTGTGGCGTGCGATGTCGATAATCCGTTGTGTGGTGATAACGGTGCTAGCCATATATTCGGCCCACAAAAAGGCGCAAGCCCAGAACAAGTTGTGATGCTTGATAAGGCGCTTGAGAATTTTGCTCAATCAAGTAGTTGAATCGCAAGGTTGTGTTCGTGGGGATGATCCCGTTCACAAGCGTACTGGTTATGGCGCGGCTGGTGGTGCTCCAATGGGGCTTGGTTTGTTGTTTAACATGCAGATTAAACCGGGTATTGAGATGGTGCTTGATGTTTTGCAAGCCGATGAAGTATTGAAAGGCGCAGATCTTGTGATTACCGGTGAAGGGCAAATGGACAATCAAACTCTGCAAGGAAAGACGCCTTGTGGCATTGCCAAACGTGCGAGCTTACAAGGCATTCCGACCATAGGGATTGCAGGTTCTTTAGGTACAGAAGTCGAAGCCTTATATGGTGAAATGAACAGCTTGTTTGGTACAGTGCGCTCTCCTCAGTCACTCGAGCAAGTACTGCGAGAAGCTGAATTGAACCTAACCAGAACGGCGAGGAACATTGCCTCAACTCTGAGGTTAGGCCATGCCATTTTTAAATAAACCGAAGTTATACATAGGCTTATTCGCAGTGAAGTTCAATAGGTTTCATAGATAACAACGATAAATATAAACGATTATATTTTCTGCCAACTCAGGTCTATTCTTTATCCATATTGTTTTAGTGGTTTTTAAAGTATTGAATCCACTTAAATCTAAGATGTGGCAACGATGCGATATCTTTAACCTTAAGGAATAGACCATGAGTAAAAAACTGACCACAGCTGCGGGTTGTCCTGTCGCTCATAACCAGAATGTTCAAACGGCGGGCAAACGTGGTCCACAACTTCTTCAAGACGTTTGGTTTTTGGAGAAATTGGCCCATTTTGATCGTGAAGTGATTCCAGAGCGTCGTATGCACGCGAAAGGCTCAGGTGCTTACGGCACATTTACCGTTACACACGACATCACAAAATACACCAAGGCAAAATTGTTCTCTGAAATAGGTAAAAAAACCGACTTGTTTGCACGTTTCACAACAGTTGCGGGTGAGCGCGGTGCTGCCGATGCTGAACGTGATATTCGTGGCTTTGCATTGAAGTTTTATACTGAAGAAGGCAACTGGGATATGGTGGGCAACAACACGCCAGTATTCTTCCTTCGTGATCCTCTTAAGTTCCCTGACTTAAACCACGCGGTGAAACGTGACCCACGCACCAACATGCGTAGCGCGAAAAACAACTGGGATTTCTGGACTTCTTTGCCGGAAGCTCTGCACCAAATTACTATCGTAATGAGTGACCGTGGTATCCCTGCGACTTACCGTCACATGCACGGCTTTGGTAGCCACACGTTCAGCTTCATCAACGCTGATAACGAACGTTTCTGGGTGAAATTCCACTTCAAATCTCAGCAAGGTATTAAGAACCTTTCTGATGCAAAAGCGGCACAAGTGATCGGTGATGATCGCGAAAGCCACCAACGTGATTTGCTAGACAGCATCGATAACCAAGATTTCCCGAAATGGACGTTGAAAGTGCAAGTGATGCCAGAAGCGGATGCAGCGAAAGTGTCTTATAACCCGTTCGATTTGACTAAGATCTGGCCTCATGCGGATTACCCATTAATTGAAGTGGGTGAGTTTGAATTGAACCGTAACCCACAAAACTTCTTCGCTGAAGTTGAGCAGTCGGCATTCAATCCTGCCAACGTGGTTCCGGGTATCAGCTTCTCACCAGACAAGATGCTGCAAGGTCGTTTGTTTGCTTATGGTGATGCGCAGCGTTACCGTTTGGGTGTTAACCATCAGCATATCCCAGTGAACGCACCTCGTTGCCCTGTACACAGCTACCACCGTGATGGTGCGATGCGTGTTGATGGTAACTTTGGTAGCACATTGGGTTATGAGCCAAACAACGAAGGTCAATGGGCTGAGCAACCAGATTTCGCTGAACCAGCATTGAACCTCGATGGTGCTGCAGCGCACTGGGATCACCGTGAAGATGAAGATTACTTCTCGCAACCGGGTGACTTGTTCCGCCTAATGACACCAGAGAAGCAAGCGATTCTGTTTGATAACACTGCTCGTAACCTAGGCGGCGTACCAAAAGAGATTCAATTGCGTCACCTAAGACACTGTTACAAAGCAGACCCTGCATACGGTGAAGGCATTGGTAAATTGCTTGAAATCGACGTGAGCGAATTTAAGTCGTAATTAATCATCTTGATTCGTTAATCGAAAGGCCGTTGAGTGAATCACTCGATGGCCTTTTTTGATCTCGCTGATCATCAAGCAACCCTAAATCATTGAAAAGTTGAACTATTCACATTGATAGTTTTTACCTATCGAATTGATAAATCTATCCCATTATCTTTGTAAGAGTGATGGGATTATTCTACGACTATCAGTTTATAAAGTAGAAGAGTTTGAGATGAATAAGAGCGCATTAATCGTTGAAGGTGGAGCAATGAGAGGTATTTTTGCTGCTGGAGTTTTAGACGCCTTCATGCAAGACGATTTCCGTCCTTATGATTTTGCCATCGGCGTATCTGCAGGTGTGTCGAATCTGGTTGGCTACTTATCTCATGCACCAAAACGCAGTTATGATGTGATCACCACGATGGCGACGGATAAAACTTTCTTTAATCCTGCTCGCTTTGCCAAAGGCGGTAACTTGGTAGATGTTAAATGGTTATGGAACGAATCCAATCAACGTTATCCGCTCGATTGTGGTGAGTTGTTTTCAAGTATCCCACTCATTGCTGCTGTCACAAATGTCGATACGGGCAGTGCAGACTACTACCATATTAAGCCAGAAAACCTTTCTAATGTTGTTGAAGCAACAACGGCTTTACCTATCGCTTACCGTGAAACTCCGTGTTTCTCTGGTGGCTGTTATACCGATGGCGGTGTAGCCGATTCGATTCCGGTTCGTGAAGCATATCGCCGTGGCGCACGCGATATTACCGTGATTCTGTCTCACCCATTGAGCTACCGAATGAAGCCTCAAAAGCACCAATGGATGCTGAAGAAACTATTAAAGAAATTCCCAAATATTGCTGAATCGATGGCGGTGCGTGCTGAAAACTACAACCAGTCTCTGGAGTTCATTCGTAACCCACCCAAAGATGCGACCATTAAAGTGATAGCGCCGCCAGAAGCGTTCGCAGTAAAGCGTTTAACTATGGATCAAAGTACTCTTAATGCAGGTTATGAGATGGGCATTAAAGCGGGTGAAGAGCACCTTGCCATTCGAAAAGGCGTGTATGGTTTAGACACCGAAGATTGTCATTTCTGCGTCTAGGAACGGTTTTAGAATACTGAATAAACGACGAAGCCACGCTGTTCACTTCAGAATAGCGTGGCTTTGTATCTGTAGACCTAGTTTGTTTTTAACTCAGCCTGCTGTTAACTCAATCTGTTATTAAACGAGTTCGTTGCCGCTGGTGTTGCCAGCAAAGAAAGCATCAACACTGGTGAGTGTTGTGTTCGCGATATTGAACAGAGCATCTTTGGTTAAGAAAGCTTGGTGACCTGTGAACAGCACGTTGTGACAAGCAGATAGACGGCGGAACACATCATCGACAATCACGTCATTTGATTTGTCTTGGAAGAACAGCTCTTTCTCGTTGTCATACACATCAAGACCAAGTGCGCCAATCTTACTCTGTTTAAGCGCTTCGATAGCAGCTGTGGAATCCAGTAGTTCACCACGGCTGGTGTTGACAATCATCACGCCGTCTTTCATCTTCTCAAACGCAGTCGCATCTAATAGGTGGTAGTTCTCTTTACTCATTGGGCAGTGTAGAGAAATCACATCAGACTCTTGGTAAAGTTCGTCGAGTTCAACGTATTTAGCGCCTAACTCAACAGCTAACGGGTTTGGATATGGGTCATAGCATAGGATATTCATGCCTAAACCCTTCAGAATTCGCATCGTCGCTAGGCCAATCTTACCCGAGCCAATCATACCGACCGTTTTACCGTGGAAGTTAAAGCCAACTAACCCCTCAAGAGAGAAGTTCGCATCACGAGTGCGTTGGTATGCCTTGTGTAGTTTACGGTTCAAACACATCATCATGCCAACCGTGTGTTCTGCTACTGACTCTGGTGAGTAAGCCGGAACGCGAACCACTTGCAGACCAAACTCTTTGGCTGCGTCTAGGTCGACCTTGTCAAAGCCCGCACAGCGCATCGCGATTAACTTGGTGCGGCCTTGAGCAAGAATCTCTAACACGTCTCGCGATAGGTCATCGTTTACAAACGCACAAACCACTTCGTTGTCGTGCGCCATTTTTGCTGTTGTTGTGGTGAGTCGAAAATCGTGAAAATGAAACTCAGCGTTGAGTTCGCCTTTTGCCAGTTCGAATGATTTTTCGTCGTATGATTTTGAGCTAAAAAAAGCAATGTTGAGCATGGCTTCCTCTCTTACCTAAAATATAAATAACCCACTAATTCATTCTCTGAAACGGGATTAAAACAAGGGCATGTTGACCTTTCGCGGTTAAGTTTTGTTCGAGATAAAATCGTTTTAATCGCGACGAGAGGTTTGCCGCCTAGTCATTCTAAGCAAAACCCTCTCAACAAAGAGTAAAACGATTTTAGCCGAACCCTTCGGGCAGTGTTTGTGGTTCCTTTCTACAGCGTTATCGAATTCTCATGTAGGCGAGCTACACGTCGAATTCTCTGCCTTGTATAAATAACCCACAAACGGCTGCAAAAATCAGCTCGATAGGTCAACATGCCCTACAACTCTGTTCAGTGTGCTAGAGTTTTTTTCTCTTGTCTATCACCATTAGTCATTGTAATTGCTATGGTTATTTGATCTTTTGTCTTCACTTATTGAACATTAAAAATCACATTACGAGGTTGCTTGCTTATAAGTTCATCAATATTGAATGAATATTACTTTCGGGTGTGGAACGTTGAATTTTCCAGTGTGACGGAATACGTAAATGACTCATATAAAACCTCTTCTCTAACTGTTCTTTGAAAGTTGTGCTTCTGTCTAACGAGTGGCGGTTGTTATTTACCAGTAGTTCTCACTGCTGAATTGACCGGGTTTTCTGCGTAAGTGCTTTTCGAAACCTAAGTTAGTTAGCGCTTCGCTTGTGTCACGAACCATTTGCGGATTGCCGCAAAGGTAGAAAAAACTGCGGGTTTGATTGAAAGCGACAGACGCGGCTTGCTCGAGGTCGCCTCCAAGTAACAAATTTGGGATTCGTCCGCGCAAAGTTCCGGTAACTGATTCTCTAGAAATAATTGGCACATATTTAAGTCTCCCTTGAAAGTGATTAACGAGTTGAGTGATACGATCTCGATAAGTCAGGTCTTGCTCTGTTCTTACAGCATGCACTAGAACCAGATTCTTGAATGAAGAGGCTTTGTCTGAAGCCAACTCATTTTGCTGTATCTGCATGCTCTCAAGTATTGAGATAAATGGGCCTACCGCGGTTCCGGTTGAAAGCATCCATAGATCGTCGGCGATCTCTGGGATCTCATCTAAGGTCATAAAGCCACTTGGGTCTTTGCCGACAAAGATGTCATCGCCCATCTTCAACTCATGAAGTTGAGGTGAAAGCTGACCGTTCTGATCCTTAATAATCAAAAATTCCAGATGTTGATGACCTTGTTCGTGCTCTGGTGCATTCACCATAGAATAAGCGCGTCTCACAAACTCACCTTCGTTATTGAGCAAGCCAAGCTTAGTAAACTGACCTGCCTGATAAGAAGAGACAGGTGCACTAACCTGGAGTGAGAACAATTGATCTGTCCATTCTGTTTTGTTTAGGACTTTGCCTGTAACTAAACCATGAGGAATATCTGTCATATCATCCACCTTTAAGAAGAGAAGTTATCTCATTAAGGATACTCAACTATTTACACTTTAGAGTTGCATGTACCATGCCAATAATGAGAATGCTTATCAATACTTATTAAAGGTTAATTATTGGGTCGAATGTTGTCAAAAAGAAAATATACTATTTGAGTCCAAATGACTCGTACATGTGTTTTTGGTTTCGTTTTAATAGACTTTAGCTGGTTGAACATCGTTAACATAGGTTGAGTGGTTTGACCCCTAGGATATTCAATCAATTACTGAAGAGAATAATTTATAGATGCGTATAATGGCGGCTTTCCTTCTCAATATAACTGTGTTTTATGCTTGATAATCTTCGTATGGCCTTGAACGTATTGTTCGTGACCATTAATACTGCATTCACCGCATTGGCTGTGATCCTGTTTGCCCTAATCAAACTTATTTTGCCAATTTCTGTCGTTCAAAAATCATGCACTCGCTTAGCTAACTTCACATTCTGGTGTTGGGCTTCTCTTAATTTATGGATGTTGAACGCCAATAACGATATCGAATGGCAAGTGGAAGGGGGGGAAGATATTTCGACCAAGCAGTGGTATTTGATGATGTCTAACCACCTAAGCTGGGCAGATATTGTGATTTTGTCTTCAATCCTAAAAGACAAAATGCCGATGACGAAGTACTTCTTGAAACATGAATTGTTGTACGTACCATTTGTTGGCTTGGCCTGCTGGGGCTTAGATATGCCATTCATGAGACGCCACTCTCGTGAGTTCCTATTACGCAACCCAGAACGCCGTAATGATGATTTTAATGCAATCAATAAAGCGTGTACTAAGTTCAAATTAGCACCGACAACATTGGTTAATTTTGTTGAAGGGACTCGTGCAAACCACGAGAAACTGGCGTCAGCAAAGACCCCTTATCGCCACTTATTGAAGCCGAAAACTGGGGGCGTGGCATTTGCTTTATCTGCAATGGGCCCAATTTTGGATGGCATCGTGGATGTGACCTTAGCTTACCCTGAAAACCAAACCTCTCCGTTTGAAGATATGCTGAAGGGCAAAATGACTAAGGTCGTTGTGCGTATTAAATTGCATCCAATGGATGAGAACGTGAACGGTAATTACTTTGAAGATAAGGCTTTTAAACGTCGCTTCCACAATTGGTTGAACAGCACGTGGAAAGAGAAAGACGTCTACCTTGATACGGTTTATGGGGTTGATAAGCCTTCTGAGGTAGAGACAGTTGACGAGCCTGATGTGGCTTATAAGAAACAAGAACAGTAAGCTAAAACTGAATCGATAGCATTAATAAAGCCGATAGCTCATTGAACTATCGGCTTTTTTATTAATTTGACTTTCTTAATATTCAAACCATTAAGTTAGTACTTACTATGGCTTAACCGCCTGGTAAGCATCAATAATATGCTTTACTTGGCTAGGTTTGCCTTGCTTCTCTTGTCCTTGATGGATACGTAAGTAGTGCTGCAATGTTTTGGCTTTGTATTGCTGTGATACCTTCACTTGTTCATCACAACTTGGTGTCCAGATCTTGTCACCGACGTTTGATATCTCGCTAACGGTTTGGCTCTTTTCTGAATCACCGCGACTATTACTCACCAATAAAATCTCGTAATAACGACGGTTCTCTTCAATCAACACTTCATCAATAAGACCAAAATGGATCGCCTTTAAATGGCTTCTCAACTCGAATTGCTGATGCACCGGACAAAGCAAGAAATCGATCGCTTTGTCTGGGTGTTGACGATGAATATCATCGACGAGCTTTTGAGTAAGATCGCCACCGACGCCCGCAATAATCACCAGGTGTTTGCCAGTATGTTTCTCAAGCGGGATAGCGGCGACATCCATACAGTAGACTTGCCATTGGCTAGTCACTTTCTGTTCTGCTATTGCACCTTGCGGAAAGTAACGCGTAAGTTTGCTTTCCAAATCGCTCATAAGAGACGGGACAATATCGACAAAGTGAAGCTGAGGTGCTTTGTTATCCGACAACAGTTGAACACCCAAGAAGCCGTGATCACAACAACAGTCCCAAATATGTTGGTAGTCATTGCTGACAAGGGAATGGAGAGTTTGCAGTCGGTTACTTAGCTTCATAAGGCTCGTGTCGTTAGAAAAGGGGTATTGTCGTGTTGAACGCGCATTGTAATGACTTTCCATAAAAACAAAAGCACCTAGGGTATGAATCCTAGGTGCTTTGTAGTGGCTACAGAAATGTAAGTATAGGTTTACGATGCTTTGGCAACGGCTCTGATATGGCCTTCCACTCGGTTCTTACCAAGTTGTTGCGCGATAAGTTTCGCTTGTTCCGCCAGCGCTAAAGCTGAGTCTGTTTCACCCTCTATTTGCGAGTATCCCACGCTAACCCCTAGCGATAAGGTGATATCTGGAGTGACGATGGTTTTCTCCGCGATTGCGACTCTGCACTGGTCTAGCTGGAATTTGGCATCTTTCACATCATTGGCTTTGAATAATACTGCGAACTCCTTTCCTCCAACACGAGCCAAGCAAAGTCCCTTTGGCTTGGGGAAGTAACTGCGTATCGATTCTGCAGTCAGCTTGATCATCTTGTCGCCCACCGCTTCACCGTAGGCTCGGTTTACGTGGTCGAAGTTATCGATATCAAGCAGAGCGACATAGGTATCGGGCTCGCTCACGTAGTTTTCGATGGCGATGTTGAAACTGCTCTTATTGTCTAACTGCGTCATCAGATCTTTGCTGCTCAATTGATGTTGAAGCAGTAAGTTAGACAAAGAGACTTCAGTGTAATCACGGATCATTCGTAGAATACTCTGGCTGATCGGTAAGTTTGCGTTTACGTACAACACTGCGATCAACTGCTGACGAGAGTGCAAAGGAATACAGTAATGACGTTGGTGTATTTTGAGTTTACACGCCAGTGGATCGGCGTACTTACCACTTCGGTAAGCCATGGTGTCCGGTGTAAATCGTTCGGCAAGGGCTTTGTCACAATGTACCGTGGATTTGTTTCCGTGATAGTCGATGGTACTGAATGCGTGGTTCTCAGGCTGATAGAGACAGAATTGAATGCCTTTTTGGTAGGTGAAACTATCCAGTATGGATTTTAACTCTCGCTTAAAGCTTACAAGGTCATCGACTTTATTCAGTTGTGACAAGGACACGTTCAAACGATAAGCCAGATAGTTGGCACCAATCCACAATAGCAGGAGTGAGCCCAGTACTAAGCCCGTCAACGTAAATTGATGTGAGCTGGTTAAGATGTCATGGCGATCAGTGCCCGCAATGAACACCCAATTTAAGCTGTTGTCTGCGTCAAATACCGATATTTTGAAGTTATCTTGATAGTAGTATTCGTGCTTACCAACGGTTTCACCTTGTGAGAGTTGGTGGCTGATCCCTGCATGGAAGCTGATGGATTTAGAACCGATACGCTGTGGATCCGGGTGGAATACCAGTCGCTCTGTTGCTCTGTCTACAACAAATACATAGCCATTATTAAGCGTTTTTAAATCTCTTAAACCTTGCGTGGTATGCATTAAATCAAACTCAATCCATATTTCTTCGTTGAGCTTTTCGGCAGTGTGTTTAACGGCGAAAACCCATCGTCCATCGGCTTTTTGGTAAACGGAAGAGATGTAAAAATCTTCTACAACACCGTCTATTGAATGCCATTGTATTGTGGCGATTTGTTCATTGGAAAGAGGAAGGCCACGAGTGGAGACATAATGTTGGGAGTTAGGTTGGTATCGAACGATATCAGAGAAATTTGGTGTTCTTCTTAGAATATTATCACTCAATTCTCTGAATTTTTCATCACCGATTGGAGCCGTTTTAGGCAAGCCTAGACTGGTTTCTAAAAAATAGAGTTTGCCGAATGTGGCTTCGATGTTGGAACGAATGGTAGAGCTTGCGATACGAATGTTTGATGATGATTGTTCTGTTGCTGCTGTTTCTACTTTTTCAAGCTGAGTCATAGCAAGATAGAGCATCCCTCCAGTTAATAAAATAATGTATGGTTTAAAAAGCCGAATTAATGTTTTAGGTAAAGCCATGATATCCAAAGACGTTATAGATTCATTTTTATAGTACGGCAATACTAAACAGTTTCATTAACCACATCAATGCAAATGATTCCATATGGATGAATGATTTTTGTGATATTCAGCTAACAAAAAAACCAGCTGTAAATATAACTGGCTTCTATGGTTTTCGGTGTTTTATTAAGCTGACTAAGCTTTTGCTTTAATCAAATCAGCCTGATCTGGCGAATAGTGCAAAATTGCCATCGAAGTTGGCGACAACAACATTTCACCTTCTGCATGACCGGGTTTAACGTTTCGCGAGTTGGTATCACAGATGGTTACCCAGTTTTGTTCACGGTCATTCGGTAACGAGAAACGTGCTGGCGCATTGGTTTGGTTGATAAGATAAATTAACTCGTCGCCATCTTTACCAATACCTAAATGCAAAGCGACTGAGCTTAAGCGGTTCCAGTCGTCATGCTCCATAAGTGTGCCATCGACACGGCTCCAGAAGATGCGGTTAGAGTTACGCTTTTCGCCACTGAATGCCTTAATAAACGGCACCATGTATTGCTGACGAGCAGAGATCATTTCAGATAACCAAGTCTTGAAGTAAGTCTTGCGCTCTGAATCTTCCCAGTTAAGCCAGCTGGTCACGCCATCTTGGCAGTAAGCGTTGTTGTTACCTTTTTGAGTATGAGATAACACATCGGCCGTCAAAATATGAGGAATACCAAAAGCAAACAGCAGGCTCGCCATGAAGTTGCGTTTCTGCTTTTCACGTGTTGCGATAACTAACAGGTTTTCGGTTTCACCTTCAACACCGTAGTTTTCAGAACGGTTATCACCATGCCCATCGCGGTTATTCTCACCATTTTCTTCATTGTGCTTGTGCTTGTACGAGACAAGGTCCTGCATGGTGAAGCCATCATGGTAAGTGATGTAGTTGACGGTGAGTTTGTAAGGCCAGTGCGCTGCACTGTAGATATCACGAGAGCCCATTAGGCGTGTAGCAAACTCTTTTAGGTAACCCTGATCACCGCGCCAGAAGCTACGTGTGATGTCTCTCAGCTTGTCATTGCATTCATTCCAACCAAGCGGGAAATTACCCACTTGATAACCATTAGGACCAATATCCCACGGCTCTGCGATTAACTTAGTTTCTTTAAGTACAGGGTCTTGAGCTACGGCTTTAAAGAAAGCAGCCTCAGGGTTGTAGTTGTCACCTTCGCGCCCCAGTGTTGCAGCCAAATCAAAACGGAAGCCGTCGACTTGGAATTCACTCACCCAGTACCGAAGTGTATCCATCACTAAGTTGAGTGCAGGTTGGTGGGTGAGGTCAACAGTGTTACCACAACCCGTAAAGTTCGCGTAATGACAGCCATGTTTAATGTAGTAGCGGCTATCTAGCGCTTTGAGGTTGAAGGTTGTACCACCTTCGCCACCCTCTGCCGTGTGGTTGTACACGACATCTAGAATGACTTCGATACCGTTGCGATGCAGCTCACGAATTGCAGTTTTGAGTTCATTAACAGCGTCTTTTTCTGCGTAGCGAGGGTCTGGCACCATGAACAAATATGGGTTGTAACCCCAATAGTTCACTTTATCCATGTCCAAGAGATGAGGCTCATGCATACACGCAGCAACGGGGAGAAGCTGTAGAGAGTTGATATTTTGTTGTTTGTAGAACGCAAGCATTTCAGGGCTCACTAACCCTAAGTAGCGTCCTTTAGTCTTGGCTGCCACTTCTGGGTGCAGTTGAGATAGACCTTTTACATGAGTTTCAAAAAGAACGGTATCTTCGCGACTAATGCGTGGCTTTTCTACATCTTGCCAATCGAAGGTGTCATCAACAACGACACATTTCGCCATAGCAAAGCTTTTTTCATTGGTATATGGCGTGACGTAATCGAGCGGTTCGCTTATTGCTTTGGCATACGGGTCTGAAAGCAGGATAGGGCCATTGTCCGTTTCGGCAATGAAGCCGTATTTTTGCCCCGCTTTAATACCATCAATAAAGACATATCTGATATCAGCGTATTCATTTTCCAATTTATAAGTGGTGAATTCGTCGTTCTCGTCAAAAAGAGCGAGTGAAAGAGATTTACAGTCAGGAGAATAAATAGAGAAGTTGCAGCCAGTGTTACCTAGCGTTGCGCCTAGCGGATAAGGGCGAGCGAGCGTTCTAGTCATTGCTTGATTTCTTGTTCGTTTATCAACATCAGTGAACTATTAGTAAAAGGCTTTGTCACAGTAAGGTCAAGCAACTTCACAGATTAATTACGGTAAAAAAATAATTCATCGATGAAGTTCAAATTATATATTTGAGCTAGATCTCACTTATGTTGAATAATTAGATCTGTGTGCTGTCTACTCCTCCTATATTAAGTGATCTACCTCTTTAAAACACCATTCTGTATATTTCCTACTCCCCTCTAGTCCCCCTTAATTAACTTAGGGGCGGAGGAAGTCAAACTTGTCATCCCCTCTTAATATTGACCCCGTTGAAACGAATCAGGGGAAACCCTATACCTCTCTATCTTACGACTACCATTACTGCCTTTGGTTGCCGCAAGAGAGCAAAAATATAAAAACCTAAAATAAATTGTCCTTAATGGAGTTAAGAATGAAAAAAGTAAGTTTGATTGCTGCAGCAGTGGCAACTTCGCTAGCTGCTGGTTCTGCGTTCGCTGTTGATTTTAGTGGCTACGTACGTTCTGGTATTGGTCTTAGTGGTAATGATGGGGAAAACCTAGGTTACGAAAAAAGTAAATTAGGTCGTTTGGGTAACGAGAATGATACATTTTTCGAAGTAGGCCTAGGTCAAGAGCTATACAACGAAGATGGTGTGAGCTTTTATCTAGATTCTCTAATTGCACACGCAGTCGATGGTGATAACGATTGGGAAGCAAGTGACTCTGCACTTCGTGTGATCAATGTTCAAGCAAAAGGTCTAATTAAATCTGATGCTGATGCTACTATGTGGGTTGGTAAGCGCTATTACCAACGTCGTGATGTTCATATTACTGATTTCTACTACTTGAATACTTCAAGTGGCGCCGGTGTTGGTGTTGAGAATCTGTCTTTAGGTGGTGGTAAACTATCAACAGCTTTAATTACTGATGAAGGCTCACAAGCTGGTGCTGCAACCTATGGTTACGTCGCTGGGAATAACAAAGTAGATCCAGATCAAGATCCAGATCAGGTTTGGGCTCAAACTGGCTACGGTTCTGAAGACGTAAGTGCCTATATCTTAGACGTTCGCTACGCTGGGATCGACTTGTGGAGTGACGCAAGTTTGGAATTAGCGGCTGCGTATAACTTCGCTCACGAGAAGAAAGACCAGACTGCTGTTGGTGACGATGGCGCATTACTTTCTGCAATCGTTCATCAAGGTTTAGATAACGGCTTTAACCAAACTGTATTCCAATATGGTACAAATTCTTACGCAGCTCAAATGCCAGGTTTAGGTGGCGGTAACAACTACGACCGCTCCGGTGCTAATAATGATGCAGATGGTTTCCGCATCATCAACTGGGGTGTGGTTGGAATGGGTTCTAACTGGGAAGTCGGCCACCAGATCATGTTTGCTTCAGCTTCTGATGTCGGTACTTCTGACTCATTCAAGAACAACTATGACTCCGTTACTGGCGCATATGTTGACACAACAGCAGTTGCAGGAACTAAGTTTGATCACACTTTAGCTAATATTGTTGTTCGCCCTGAGTACAAATGGGACAACAACATGAAAACTATCTTTGAAGTTGGTTACTACGCTGAAGAAAAAGATAACGTAGATTATGCAGCTTCTAAATATACTGTTGCACAAGCATGGGGTGCAGGTTCAAGCTTCTGGGCTCGTCCAGAGATTCGCCTGTTTGCTTCTTACTTCGTAGACCATGAAGGTACAGCATTCTCTGGTGAAGATTCTGAAGTTAGCATTGGCGCACAATTCGAAGCTTGGTGGTAATGTATAACCTAAGTTAGAAAGTTAATTATAGCCGACACGTAAGTGTCGGCTTTTCCATATTTCGATTGGAGTGTTCATGAAGATTAATAGTATCGCATTACTATGCAGCTTATTGGTAACTGGCTGTCAAAGTACCCAAGTAGTAGATTTTTCACAGCCTGATATGATGACAGTTAGCAGTATCGAACAACTGCAATCTCAAAAATTAAACTTGCCTAGTTCAACAAAGATTATTATTTCTGATTCAACTCAGAACCTAGTTACGAATGATATAAAAAGTCCAACAATTAAAATTGAGTTACCAATTTATCAAGGACCTCTTAGCGTTGAATTAACCAGCTATATTGAAGAGAGTGTTTTCTCTCCTCTAGCTAAGATTGTTGATGGAGAAGGGCACGAAATACTCACAGTTCCTTCTTCTAGCTTTTACTATGAAAAGCCGCGTTTAGGGCAAGGAAATCGTTTAATTTCAGAATTCTCGTTTTTCCCGCCAAGTAACATAGAAAATGCTTATCTATTGGTTTATACGGACCAGAGAGAACTAGAAAAAGTAACAAATGTTATTCATCCAGCTCGCTTAGATGCGGAAGCAAGAGGTAATTATTTCCCTGAAGCCAAAGATATACCTGTACCTCATGTAAAAACCGGTGAACTTTTGGTTGATATCCATCCTTATACATCAGGTTCTTTCTTTGGGTTGAACTCAAAAAATGAAGAAGAAAAGTCAAGCCAAGTGAAACCAATTGAAGCAAATAGTGATACTAAGGTTTACTATTTTAACTCGATTGAACAGGCCGTCGCTGAAAATGATATACCTAAGGCTTTAGCTTTGTTAGAAGAAGCTAAAGCTCTAAATATTGAAGGCGCACAAGAAGTCTTTGTAAAAGCCGTCAATAAAAAATAGCTATAGATCCCCCAACACTTGAAGCAGTTATATATTATTACTAACTGCTTCGGGTGTTTACCCTCTCTATCTTATTAAATATTCAACACCCAAGCCAAAGACGCCAGCGGTTTCAATTCAATATTAAAACTGCCAACACTGTTCTCAATGTCGAGCACTTGTTGCGCTATGCCTTCAATATATTCATTGAGTATGTAACGACCATCAACTAATTTGAGTTTTTGGATTACATCACTTGGAATCTTTAAGTGAATATTTTCAGTGGTATGTTGGCTGAAATTAGCTGCAACAATGGTTAGCTCTTGGTGGTCAGAGCGCAGAAATGCGTAGACTGAATCACTTAAGTTACAGCACTGGTGTAAGTCTTGGTAATCACCTGTTATCGATGAGTGCTCTAGCGAAAAGTTCATTACCTTTTGATAGAAGTGACGCAGCTGCTTTTCGTTTTCGTCTAATAGCCCGCCATCGAATGCGCCGTGGTTCATCCACTTTTGGTGTTGTGGGACTCCGATGTAGTCAAATATGGAAGTTCGTGAGGGCTGTCCAAAGCCAGCGTTCTCCGCACCCGGTTCGCCGATTTCTTGCCCAAAGTAGATCATGGTTGGAGAACTACTCAATAACGCGCTGACTAGCATTGCAGGCTTCGCTATATTTGGGTCACCTACAAATTCAGGAGACGCGATGCGTTGTTCATCATGGTTATCCAAGAAGTGCAGCATGTGATGTTCAATATCCATCATTTGATGTTGGATTTTGGGGATGATAGCCGTGGAAGTATTGCCTAGCATGATGTCTTTTAGACCGTCGTACAGATCTACTTTGTCATAGAGGTAGTCCATTTTGCCTAAGTGGATATAGTCGCGATATAAGTCCGGTTGGTACACCTCAGCCATTAAAAAGGCATCTTGGTTTTTCATCTTTATAGATGAATTAAGGTAGCTCCAAAATTCGACTGGAACCATCTCAGCCATATCGTAGCGAAACCCATCAACACCTTTATTCAACCAAAACAAGGCGATATCTCGGAATTTAGCCCAAGAGTTAGGCACATAAACAGATTCCCAGAAACGGAAATGATCCATGTAATTGCGTTGAGCATAGTCACTCGGTAGTTCAGGGAAGTCTTTTGAACCGTCTGGTCGCATGCCATAATTGATTTTCACCGTTTCATACCAATCATCGAAACTAGGCTTGGCTAAACGTGAGCCGTTACCTGTCCATTTGGCGGGCGTCTCTATAAACGGGGAGTTTAGGTTGGGATGCTGTTCACCACCTAGCGGCGTAAAGGCGGGCTCTATGTCTGGCAATTCAAAGGTGCTGTTGGGAATGTAGTAGAAGTTATTGTCTTTGTGGTATTCCAGCGTTGTGTCATCTTGAGCGCCGAAGTCACTGACACCTTCTGGGTTGTTTAAGCCTTTATAATGACGCGCAACGTGATTCGGTACGATATCGATAATCACTTTTAAACCATTGTCGTGACTTCTTTTGATTAGTGCCTCGAACTCCTCTAGTCGGCATTCAGGGTTGTCTGCGAGATCTGGGTTTACGGAATAGTAGTCTTTGACGGCATATGGTGATCCCGCACGGCCTTTTACCACGCTAGGGTGATCGTCTGAAATACCAAGGTGCTTGTAGTCATTGATGAGCGCATGATGTGGCACTCCGGTATACCAAATATGAGTCATACCGAGTTTGCGGATTTCAGACAGCGCTTTGTCGGTAAAATCACTGAACTTACCGACGCCATTTTGCTCGATTGTGCCCCATGGAACATGTTGGGTGTTTTTATTGCCAAATAAACGCGTAAAAACTTGGTAGATGGCGTACTTTTGGTTGTACATATTTATAATTCCTTTAACTTCCATCATGTTATGTAGGGATGAAAGGGCTTGTTTATTCTTTGCAGGCTAACCGAATTACAATATGCCTTACTCATCCTTATCAAAATCTACAGGGCGTAATTGCTACAGTATGTGAGCTGTTGCTCAAAAGGAGTCATGTTGTCTTCATCTATTCAAATCGTTATCACTTATTTGGTTCTGGTGGCGGTGTCTGTGTTGTTTGCGGAAAGTTCTAAAGCGCTGTTGGTGTGGTATTTGGTTATCGGTTTCGTGACGTTTTTTGTGTACGCGAAGGACAAGCGAGCAGCGATCAATGGCAATTGGCGTGTGCCAGAGAAAACTCTGCATATTTTTTCTGTTGCTGGTGGCTGGCTAGGGGCGTTGATTGCTCAAGATAAGCTGCGTCATAAAACGCAGAAGCAGCCGTTCAGAGCCATATATTGGGTGACAGTGGCAGTGAATGTTGCGGCGTTTGTGTGGACACTAACCCCGAGCGGGCAGGCGACGTTTGGACGTTGGCTTAGCGAGGTTATTGGATACTTGTAATGAAATTGATGGCTAGTAATCACTTACTAACCATCATAGGAAAGCTATTTTGTTATAACATCGGAATCGTTGAGGCTAACAGCAAGCCTGCCATACCGTAGTTGAAGCTTTTGATACGGACTGGTGTTGTTAACCAGTGTTGCAGTTGTTTACCTGCCGCTGTCCAGAATGTCACGGATGGTAAGTTGGCGAGCGTGAAGATACCTGCGATGATTGCAAGCTCCCACCATGAACTGCCACTGCTATAAACTGAAATCGCCGTCAGAGCCATCGACCAACCTTTAGGGTTCACCCACTGAAAACTGGCAGCGCCGATGAAGGTCATTGGTTTAAAAGCCTCGGTACTTTTCGCTTTGCCGCTCAATGCTATCTTAATCGCAAGGTACACGAGGTAAGCAAGACTCAGGTATTTCAAGATTTGGTGAGAGACCGGATAGGCGTTAAAAATTCCCATTAAGCCGAAGCCAACCAGTAGCAACATGGCTGCAAACCCCAGAGCAATGCCCAGCATGTGCGGAATAGTACGGGCAAAGCCAACATTTGCTCCTGATGTCATGAGCATGATGTTATTTGGACCTGGTGTGAAGGTCGAGACAAACGCAAACAAGGCAAGTGCGCTAAGTTGTTCTAAAGGCATTGTGATTCTCCAGCAGTAAAATGAACGAAGTGACTGACCGGTCATGACTTTCACGTGTTGAGAAACATAGTAGGTGGAAAGTGAGGCAATTATGTGCTTTTATTTCTTCTATTATCACTAAATGCACAATAATAAGTACTTATGGATAGATTTGACGAAAGGATATTGCAAGAGCTTAAATTGGACGGCAGAATCTCCAATATTGAGCTTTCAGAACGGATTGGTTTGTCGGCTTCAGCGACCTTAAGGCGCGTACAAGATCTCGAGCGTAAAGGGATCATTCAAGGTTACCGTGCGGTTCTGGATAATGGCCTGATGGGCGTTGGTTTTATTGCTTACGTTTCGATTGGCTTGTCGAGCCATAGCAAAGCGGTTCAGCTAGAGTTTGAACAGCACGTCAGTATGGAAAAAGAGGTGGTGGAGTGCCACAACATTACTGGTGCCAATGAGTACTTGCTAAGGGTAGAAACCAAAGATCTACCGGGCTATAAGAAGTTTCATGCCGATGTGCTTGGGGAATGTGCTCAGGTTCAATCCATTACGACTATGGTTGTGATGGACACCCCTAAAGACGAACGCTAGTCGAGTTTTATTTCAGGAGAGGCGTAGTGCCAAATACTAATCAGTTGTTATTGTTCTTAGATGTCGTTCAACAAGGGTCGTTTACCAAAGCGGCAACCTTGCACGATATGGACAACTCATCACTCTCTAAACAGATCAAAAAGCTGGAGCAAGATTTAGGTGTTCAGTTGCTCAACCGTTCTACGCGTTCGTTCTCGTTGACGTCGGCAGGGGAAGATATTCTCGCGCAAACCTATGTACTGAAAGATACTATTAATCAGATCCAAGGCATTGCCGACTCGTACCAATCTGAACCCAAAGGTGTGCTACGAATTACGTCGCCGATTTATTTTGGTCAGCAATACTTGCAACCTATTATTACTCAGTTCATGAGAAAGTACCCTGATGTTCAGATTGTGCTGTCATTGGACGACAAGATCGCTAACATCATTGCAGGACAGTTCGATATCGCGTTTCGTTTTAGTAAGCTTGTTGAATCGAATTTGATTGCGAAGAAGATCGCTGACAGTAACTTCATGCTGGTTGCATCGAACGACTTTGTGAAGCAGCATGGTGAGCCGAAGACGCCACAAGATTTGCTCGCGTTACCCGCTGTGATTTATACCAATGGCGATATGACGGTCGATCATCTGCGCATCAGTGAAGAGCCGCATGGCAACACTTTCCAAAGCCTAACGATTCGTGGCAACTATAAGGTCAGTGATGTTCGTACTATGGTGTCTTGTGTGAAAGATGGTCTAGGTTATGGCTTCCTTGACCAATCAAACCTGTATGCCTCAATGAAAGAACTTGGCTTGGTCACTTTACTTCCGGATTATCCGATTTCTACAATCGATACCGCAATCTACGCTGTCTATCCGCACCGTAAGCAGACCAAGCTGGTGAAAGAGTTCATCACTACGGTGCAAGAATATATTGGCTCTCCGACCATTTGGGAGAAGATGCAGCAAGGTTAGTTGTCTTTCTAAAAGTTTAAACACAAAAAAGGAGCCAGATCGTCACACGACCTGGCTCCTTTTTATTCTTCCGGCGAATACTGATTTACAATGTAAAGCTTAGCTATAGCTGGTGTGAGCGGTTCTTGCTCTCGAAAAGAGAGGCTCATGATTCGAGATCAGTGCTCGTGAATCGCTTCCTTGCCACTTGGGTACGCTTTAGAACCCAGCAAATCACCGTCGACTTCTTTACCATAGTAACCTTGGTGGTTGTGGTAACGCTTAGCATTGCCTGCAACATCACCCTTGTATCGTGGGTCTTGTGGGCGTTCATGACTGTTCACAAACGCGGCCACATCCCATGCATCCTGAATTGAAAGCTGTTGGCTCTTTCCAAGCGGCATGTTTTCATAGATGAAGTAGGCGGCGGTGTTCACTCGGTGCATACCTGCGCCCCAGTTGAACGAATTCTCTCCCCAAAGTGGTGGCAGGTATGAGCGACCATCTGCTCCTTTGATTCCTTCACCATTTTGACCATGACAGGTTTGGCAGCTGGTTTGGTAAACCTTTTCACCACGAGCGATTGAGGGTTCTTGTTCAGGGTTTGCAATCTTAGGGTAGCCACGACCGGCAAGTTTACTGCGGCCATCGATTGGGTATTTGCTTAACAGCTCTTCTGGAAGAGGGAAGCTTTCCGCTTTACCACCGACTTGTAAGTCGGCATCGCTAATCTCAGGAACGGGTGTATCTTGCATGCCGTTCTTGTCTAAGATGCCGCCCATCGCCAGCCAGTATGAATACGCCGTTAGTGCGACCATTTCTTTTGAACCCTCAGCCGGTGGCAGGCCATTCATTGAGTAGGTGAAGCAACCTTGGATACGTTCTGCGTAGCTGTTTACCTTGTCGTTCTTGGAACGATACGCAGGGTAGGCCATGTACGCACCCCAAAGAGGTGCTGCGTTAGGCTTCATGCCCGCTTGCATGTGACAGTTTACACAGTTTTGTTCATTGCCTACGAACGTACCACGCATCTGTTGTGAATCGACAAACAGGGAATAGCCCAGTTTTACTTTGTCACCAAATTCCCCAGCAGGGATATCAACCAAGTCTCGTGGCACCAGATATTTGTTATCTTGAGGCTTCTCAACGGCGGGCAGTTCGGTTTGGCGATCTGGCAACTCTGCTTCGGCATAAGCGATTCCAGAGGCAAGGGTTGCGGTAATTAGAAGTAATGTTTTCATGCGAGCCCTTTAGTATCGGAAAGAGGCGAAGTAGTAAGACAGGTTTTTGATCTCATCGTCGGTTAACTTGCCCGCGATATTACCCATCATGTTCAAATCATCACCCTTACGAGTGCCATTTTTCCAAGCGTTGAGCTGAGTTTGAATGTAGTCGGCATGCTGGCTTGCTAGGCGCGGGAATTTGTCCACGCCCATACCGCTTGGCCCATGACAGGTTGCACAGGCTGGAATGTTTCTATCCCAATCGCCTTGGAATACAAGTTTACGATAGGGGTTATCGATATCAGCCTGTGAGCCGCGCTGCTCTAAATCTGTGAACTCGTATGAAGGTAGTGAGGCAAAGTATTCGGCAACTTCGCGACGAATAGCAGGATCAGAGACGCCATCGGCCATGCCTTTCATGATCGCGCTTTGACGCTCTCCACTAGAAAATAGAATCAATTGATGTTCTAGGTAGTCAGCATTCAGCCCAGCAAGCATAGGGGCTATGTTAGGCATCCCTTTCCCGTCAGCTTGATGGCACCCGCTACAGGTTTCTGCTGCTTCGGGCATAGGGTTAGGTGCTGCTTGTGCAAAACCGGATAAAGAGAGGCTTCCTAAAGCAGCGATGCAAAGCGTGAGAGTTTGAGTTTTTATATTCAGCTTAATCATGAGGCGTCGCTATTGGTTGTGATGCACGCATTTTCGACATAATTGGTTGTTCGCGCTATTGTGGATTTCCACATTAATTCACTTGGAACTTGAGGTAAGTCTCACATTAATAACCTCAATCACCATGGTGGTATTGATGTGGATTTCAATAGGCGAATCCAGCTGCCGTTAACGAAGTGCAAGGGAACTGCCATGTTCGCCTCGGTATAACTGCTTGTTAAGGCTCTTTTATGGCACCGATTGTATAAGCATAGCTGCTTTATGGATGCGGGCTAAAAAAGTTGTGGTGAAATGAAGATTACCTAATGGCTTTGGGTTGATTACTCTATCTAGAGCGGATGCTTTATCTAGATTGGGTACTTTATGTAGATTGGACGTTTATCCAAATAGGCTGCTTTTCTAGATCAAGGGGACGAAAAAGCAGAGCAACCTCGAATGACGAAGTTGCCCTGTTGTGTTCTAATCTGCAAATCAGATAAGGAAGTGTTTTGAATCAGTGATTAAGTTATAGCTTGCTGAGTTTAAGCTAGACCTTGTAGATCTTAGCCGGAAGCGCTTGCCTTGCTGCTGCTCCTACAACCCAATCTAACATGACGCCTTTGCCTTCTCTCGTCGGGTCAATCAAGCCTATATCATTGATGTTAACGCCATCGTTCGACTTCATCTTCACTGGTTGTTGTGCGTCACCAATCCAGTGTGCGCGTTCACCGAGCTCTTTGTGTCCAAAGCCGTGTTCAAAGCCTAATGTTCCCGGTTTGATGCCATCAATCACCATCGCCAACGCATGTGTGGTTGAGCTCGGTGTTTCAATCGCAAATACGTCACCTGTTTTGATACCCGCAGAAGAGGCGTCTTGCGGGTGGATGTAAACCGGATTTACCCCCTTGATAGATTCCAAGCGTGGTGACAAATTCGATACCGCACTGTGAATGTTGGACTTAAAGTTGGTTAGGGTGAACGGCCACTCTTTTGCTGGGAACTGCTCTGCCAAAGGTGTGCCGTCTGCAAGCTTTTGTGGATACCATGTCGGGCAACCCATGTACTGCTCACCACTGATGGTGTTGCGAGAAGTACCGAGCTTTTCATTCCAGATTGCCAGTGGTTTGGTCCATTTGTACTTCATGGTTTCATTGGTGTAGGCATTGGTGGCGTCTTCGAAACGACCGCCACGCGCAAAGATATACGCTACCTTGAGCATCTCTTCAGGCTTGAGTGTTTTGTTCATCACAGGCACTAAGCGTTCTAGACCAGACCAAACAATATCTTCCGCATCGACATTCGGCACGCCACCTTTTACGAACGCTAAGTTAGCAGCCGAGCGCAGGTAGAAATCTTCAGCGCTATGAATACCGTGCCAGTTACCTTGATTGTCTTTGATTACGTTGTCGCCGAAGCCACCTAGGCCAAGCGTTTTTGCTAGATCAATAAAGAAGTTCTCTAGGTTGATGGCACGTCCGTCTTGAGTGCGTGAGGTTTTAGGCTCAACAATCGGCCAGCGAGCGGTGATCGCTTTGGTCGCGACGCCATGCCACGGGGTTGCCATGCCCCAGCTTTCGTAGGTCACTGTGTCTGGCACTAGGTAATCCGATAAGGCGGTCGTTTCATTGATGAAGGCATCGATAGATACGATCAAGCCAAGCTGTTTGGGATCTTTAAGTTTTTCACCCAGCAAGTTGTCTAAACCCGGAACACCATAAAGTGGGTTCGCCATGTGGTTGATCCATGCCTTTGCGCGGTAAGGATAGCCATCAATCGCAGCTGATAAGTGCTCGGTTAACAGCGGCGCAGAGATTGGGTACCACGGAGCGCGTGTCGGGTAAGGTGACTCACCTGCGGCAACGCGACGTTTGTATTCGCTGGTGTTTTGATACGGGAACTTGCTGCGGGACAAGAATACACCTTGAGGCTTAGTCTTACCCTTGAACTTGGTAAAGTCGTAACGTGGACCTGCAACCGAAGTTGGGTAGCCGCCCGTTTTCACCATCGCGCCACCTTTCGCGTTGATGTTACCGATCAGCGCGTTTAGCATCAGAATAGAGAACGAGTTGTAGAAGCCGTTGGTGTGCATGTTGCCACCGTGAGTATCCACGACTGCTTTCGTCCCGTAGCTGGTGAAGCGTTTTGCCAACGCAATAATTTGGTCCTGCGGGATCTCACACTGCTCACTGTAGTATGCAAGGTCATATTTGAAGGCTTCTTCCTTCAATCTTTGCAGAGAAGACTTAACACGAACAGTCTGACCATTGATTTCTACGTCTTGATCGACGAACAGAGCCGCTTCATTCACCTGAATATGTGACGCCAATAGTGACGTTGTCACATCTAGTGCGATAAATCCGTCATCGTCAGACATCGGTTCGCCTGTTTCTAGCAAACCCATATCCGATGCGCGAAGCATGCGCCCGTTTTGTGGGTGTGCTTCGTCACTGATCACAAGGTGTGAAGCATTACACCAATGCGCGGTGCCTGCTTTTTGCATCGCTTGTGCGCTTGGGCGAGACAAGAAGTCGTGATTGTATCGTTGGTTCTCGATGATCCATTGGATCATACCCAGCACTAATGCTGAATCGGTGCCCGGTTTGATCGGTAGCCAGTTGTTTCGATCGCCCGCAGCAAGGCTTGAAGATCCTGCAGGAAGGCTCGGAGTCACTATGGTGTAGCTCAGTTTTCCGTTGGTACGAGCTTCAGCCAGCTGTCTTGCTTGGCGCTTAAACGGGTTACCCGCTTGAGCTGGAGACATACCGATGAAAAGAATGAACTCTGCGTTGTTGAAGTCGGGCTTTAAGTGCGAGAACTTGTCTAGATCGTTCATGATCGCGCCTGAACCTGCGCGGAACGCGTAGCCACAGTAAGATCCATGGTGACCAAAGTTACGAGTGCCGTAGCTGTTAAATGCAAAGCGCTTCAAGATATCGTCACGGCCTTCATTTCCGGCATTAGTCACCAATAACTGGTTCGCTTTTGGACCGTATTCAGGGTTGTTTGGATCAAGTGGTGTTTCGATGTCGCGAATCGATCGCAAGCCTTCAACTTCGCCTTCACCGAACAAGTTACCACCTTCGGTGATCTCAGAGATAAGTTGCTCGTAGCTGATCGGTTCCCACTTACCTTCACCACGTTTACCGACACGTTTGAGCGGTTGAGTGATTCGGTATGGGCTGTTTTGAATCTCTAACATGCCGTTGCCACGGGCGCAGGCTGTCGAACGGTTATTGATGCCTGATTCACCAGACAAGCCAATGTAGGCGTCTTTTACCGGTGTTTTGAACGGGATCTGCTGATCACTTGAAAGCGGGTGATATGGGTTACCTGAGATACGTAAGATCTCGTCATTGCGATTATCGATACGTACACGCAAGCCACACAGTGTCCAGCAACCAAAACACATTGAGGGTGCCACGCGTTGGTTTGGATTCGGCGAGATCTTACCTTGCTCATCGACACTGTATTCCGTCTCTAGCGAATTACCGTGATGGATGTGGTTGGTTTTCTTACCCGCGGTGCCATCGATAGCACCGTGAACCATGTGTTTTGTGGTTGTCGCATAACCTGCAGCAAAAGCTCCAACACCACCGGCAGCAAGGCCTGTTTTCAAAAATTGACGACGTTTGTTATCCATGATGATTCCTCAGACTACAAGCTATGTGAGCGGTTAAGTGGTGATGATGTGTTTTGGTTTGGCTTAGATGCTGTCTTTGTCGCAGAGCCAGTTGTTCGTGTAGATCCAACAGACACGATTTCAGAGGCGAACAACGCAAGTGCTAGCCACAGGCCGCACATGCCAACGATGCCGAGTAATCCTGCGCTACCCATCGGCAGTTCATAAGGGAATGGGCCAACATCGAAACGTGGAATGGTTTGAACTTCCATCATGGTGACCCAACGTACCGCCCATGCAGAAACTATGGTCGCAAGCGCAACACAGATAATTCCTAGCTTACTTTGCGATAGGCGTTGCAGTGGTAGAACCAAGATCATGCACAGCAAAATGCTGGTGGTCATGATGCCTAGGTTGATACCCCAAGCGTCGTTCTCATACAGATTGAAGTGACCATGGTTAGATGCCCAAATCGACGTAAGAATGATGGCAAGGCCACCCGTTAAGGTAATGGTTCTTTGTACCAGAGCGAGGTCTGTTGGTTTTAAGCTTGGCTTGCTTGAAGGCAGTAGAGCCCAAATCAATAGGGTTAAACCCGTTGCAGCAAAGAATGCGGTTGTAAA
This sequence comes from Vibrio sp. 10N.261.52.C2, assembly GCF_041471425.1. Lineage (NCBI taxonomy): Bacteria > Pseudomonadati > Pseudomonadota > Gammaproteobacteria > Vibrionales > Vibrionaceae > Vibrio > Vibrio sp. 10N.261.52.C2. The sequence goes on from NZ_JBFROH010000023.1 coordinate 51,262, forward strand.
CCAAAGCAGCGGAGAAGCAGGTTGATGCCAAAGCGGTCGGCTCGCCAAAATCGCAATCTCTGCACCTGTATAAAGCGCGATGCTTAGCCCTGATAACGCAGTTGCAGCGGCTAATGCAATCATCACTTTTTTCGATACCTGCCAATTGCCCAGTGTTAACCAAGACAAACGTTTTAGAAATGGGTTTTCACTTTGTTTAAGCTGTGCGATGTCGTCACGCAGGTAAATCCAAGCCGTCGCGACAGCCAGACCAGAGAATAGAGGTAGAAACAAAGAGCCTAATGACATCCATGACCAAGGTGTGATGTGAGCATAGAAGTGCCACGCACGTCCGGGTTGATGCAAATCACCAGTAAGCGCTAATGGCCCAACAATCGCGCCGATGGCCATCACAAGCACAAGGGCTGCACGAAATTGATGACTGGTTGAATTTTTAAATATCAGGGCAATCAAAAACAGAATCGCAGCCGCGTAAGCCGAACCTATGTAGAAGAAATACTGAACCGCCCACGGTAGCCAAGCGATCTCTTGAGCGGGGACTAACACCTCAGTGATATTCATGCTGTCTCTCCTTGTTTGCCTTGTGTCGCGATTGCCAATTCTTGTTTGCTAGAGGATGAGTTATCGATGGCGGCTGGATCATAAATCGCAGGTTGGCCTTCAATGTGGCTAACGAATCGCTCGTTCATGCCGATATAGAAAACATGGGGGTTGGTATTCTGCTCTGGCTTAAGCACCTTAATGTCGTCTTGGTTTTCATTGAGCAGACGGTTGATCTCGCTGTTTGGATCTTTAAGGTCGCCAATGACACGCGCGCCACCGACACAGGTTTCTACACAAGCAGGCAGTAAGCCGTCTTCAAGGCGGTGTGCACAGAAAGTACATTTGTCAGCGGTAAGGGTGTCGTTATTAATGAAGCGAGCATCGTAAGGGCAAGCTTGAACACAATAAGCACAGGCTACACAGCGTTCGTTGTCGACCATCACTATCCCATCTTCACGCTGGAAGGTCGCTTGAACAGGACAAACCTTGATGCAGGGGGCGTTATCACAGTGATTACATAGGCGAGGTAACATGAATGATTTCACGTCTTGTTGAGCCGTCGAACCATCATCAAGGGAGACTTCATACTGTTTTACGGTGGTTCTGAACTGGCCAATTGGTGCTTGGTTTTCAACGCTACAGCCAACAGTGCACGCCTGACAGCCAACGCACTTACGTAAATCAATCGCCATGGCGTAGCGTTTACCTATTTCGCCTTTGCGGTCAGGTTGGTTGTTATTGCGAATGGCTGTGCTTGCGACTGCGGTGTTGATTCCGGCAATGGGAATGAGCGCAGCACCAGCGGAAACCTTGCCGAATTGGCTGAGAAACCGTCTTTTCAATGAGTCCATGTTGGTACCTATAAATGGGTATTCTATCTGTTGGGCTTATTGTCAGATTTTGACTGTTCACGGGGTATTGTGGATTTCCACATACCCAGATCAAAGTTGATCTAGAACAAATGTGGTTTTACCAATCTAGCTGTTATGCTTTGTTTTAGAGGCTTATTTAAGGCGTTCAAGCATGAGCTAAGCGCGAAACACGCCGCTGACATAAAATGAATCGAGAATAAATTGAATAAACAGTCCGTTTGGAGAAAGAGATTTCAGTGACAGTCAGAAACCTAATATCAATCGTTGGCCTTTGTTGGTTGAGCTTAACCGCAGGAATCTGTTTAGCCGCTCAATCGGAGCAAGAGATTGCAACGACAAGCACTGTTGAGTCTGAGCAAATCATAGAGGTTGGCGTGTTGGCGACTCGAGGTAAGCTTTCCGCTCAACAGCGTTGGCAGCCGACAGTGGATTGGTTGTCGGAGCGCATTCCCGGAAAATACTTTGTTCTCAAGCCTTTCAACTTGGAAGAGATGGCCGAAGCGGTAAAAGATGTGACTGTTGATTTTGTTATCACCAACCCCGGTCAGGCGGTTCGATTAGGACGCCAGTATGCGCTTTCTTGGATGGCCACCATGACCAGTCATAACTTTGAAGCTCAAGACATTAGTAATACACGCAGCATTGGTTCCGCCTTGGTGGTGAGAAGAATGTCGCCTTATATCTCTCTCGAACAACTCAGCGGTAAGCCGATTGCGGCAGTATCTGAAAATGCATTCGGTGGCTATCTCACTATGCGTTACCAAGTGATGCAACAAGGGCTTAATCCCAACCACTTTTTCTCTAATACTCAGTTCTTAGGTTTCCCTATTGATGCTAGCTTGTATCAACTGCGTGAAGGACACATTGAAGCTGCGGTGGTGCCTGCGTGTTTGGTCGAGAGCATGATCAGCGAAGGTTTGCTGGTGGCGGGTCAATATCGTGTTATCGAGAATCAAGCACCAGAAGGGTTCCGATGTCAGGTGTCTACACCGTTGTACCCTAACTGGTCGTTTGCCAAAACAGAGCGAGCGTCTTCGGCACTGGCGAAACAAATGAGTCAGGTGTTATTTGCTATGCCAAAAAGCAGTGCGCCAGCCATTGCAGCGAATGCATCGGGCTGGACGTCACCGACAAGCCTGCTGTCGATCGATAAGCTATATCAACAACTCGACATGCATCCACTGCAACAACCTTGGTGGAAAGAAGCGTTAATCTGGCTCAAGTACAATCAACAGTGGGCATGGGCGTTCTTTATTCTTGTCGTGTCTCTAAATGCTTACCACTTCTGGCTAGAATACAAATTCAGTCGCAGTAAAAAGCAACTAGAAGCGACGCTGTATAAGCTGAAAAGTAAGAGTGAACAACTAGAGCACTCACAACGTATCGCGGTAGTTGGTGAACTGGGAAGTAGCTTGGCACACGAGATTAATCAGCCTCTGGCAGCAATTCGGAATTATAGCGAAGGTGGTTTACTGCGGATTTCGAAGAACAAACCGCTGACTGACATAGAGCCTGTATTTGAGAAGATCCAGTCTCAAGTGGACCGTGCTGACGCCATCATCCAGCGCTTAAGAAACATGATCAAAAAACGCTCATCAGATAAATCTCAAATTGATATAGAAGTGCTTCTTACAGATACCATCGAGCTACTGCAGTTTAGATTAGAGAAACACAAGATAACCATTGAACGTTATGTTGTGGGTAAACCTATCAAGCTACATGTTGACCCTGTCGGATTGCAGCAGGTGGTTGTAAATTTGATCAACAATGCGACTGATGCGTGTAATGCTCAGATGCATCGCGAACAAAGCGCTACGTCTGATATTGGTAACAAAAACAACGAACCATCGACAATTAAAGTGATTACCGAGTATCAACCGGATAAAATGATGTTGTCGGTTATCGATAACGGCACGGGCTTAGATTTTACCGAGCAACAAGTCACTCAAGCCTTTGTGAGCAGCAAAGGAAACGGCTTGGGATTAGGGCTTGCGATTTGCCAAGATGTGATTGAAGACCACAGTGGCAAAATGAGCATTACTTCACTGACTCCTCATGGTTGTCATGTCGCGGTGACACTACCTTCCTCTATTTCAAATGATTAATAAGGAATCTTGTTATGTCTGAACTTCATCAAAGGCTTCCTGTCTACGTGGTTGATGACGATGAGTCGATGCGTGACTCATTGGTGTTCCTATTAGAAGAGCATGATTTCACTGTGTCAGCTTTTGAAGATGGCCCGAGTTTTTTGGACTCAGTGGATTTGAGTGCGCCGGGGTGCGTGGTGTTAGACAGCCGAATGCCTGAAATGAGAGGGCAACAAGTTCATGAATTGATGGTGAAAGCGCAGAGCCCACTGTCGGTGATTTACCTGACGGGTCACGGTGATGTGCCAATGGCGGTTGAAGCCTTACAAGCCGGCGCGGTGAACTTCTTTCAAAAGCCAGTTAAAGGCGGTGAGTTAGCTGAGGCAATCAAACAAGGTTTGGACGCTTCTGAAAAGCATTTACACATGAATGTTTATCGCCAAGCGTATGCGTCGTTAACTGAGCGAGAAATCGATATTCTTAAGCAGATTATCGATGGCAAACGTAACCAGAAAATCGCTGATGAATTATGTATCGCGATGAGAACGGTAGAAGTACACCGAGCGAGTTTAATGAAGAAATTCTCAGCGAAGACAGTTGCCGAGTTGGCTTACATATACGGTCAACTGAACTAACTACAGCGACACGAAATTGCTGATAGGTATTCATCAATTTCGTTGTCGTTTTTTAAGATTATTTTGCTCAAAGGTAGTCTTCATTATCGAACTCTATTGAAGCAAGATCACACCATTTATGGAGTGCATAAGGATAGGTCTAAGTAGACTTTTTATCGTTATGTATTCCTGAGATACTGAACTGAGTTCATTTTAGGGCGGAACGTTTTAATAACGGCGCTTTTCCCTGTAATTAGAAACATACCATTCACTATGGGTTGATCACTTTCCCGATATCGGGGCTAGTATCAGCCGAGTTAGGTTAAAATATTTTATGAGTACAATGGGAATCGCAATTGGTGCGACGGCTCTTTCGTTAATACTTGTCGCCGTGTGGCTGCTCTCTTTATCGCTAAGAAAGCAGCGCTTGGAACAAGAACGTAAGGCTCGTGCTGTCGCTTATCGAAAAGCGATTGAAAAAGCGCGCATACAAGAGCAAAAAGAGCGTCACTTCAAAGCCGAAACCGGGCATGTTCCGTCGATTCTGTATTTGGCGAAGGAGGCGGAACGTAACAATATTAAGGAAGCTCTGTATTGGTACGACAAAGCGGCGCAACTCGATAATATCAATGGCATGTACGGCATTGTGCGCCTAAGCATGAAGCGCAAAGAAGACCTAATTTTAAGAGAAAAAGCCAACTTTTGGCAGCTTGCGATATCCGCATTGGACAATGACGTGTCTGCGAAATTTGAGATGGGCAAAGCGCTCGTCTTTGGTCGCGGAACCGATAAGAACATCCCTAAGGGTTATACCTATATTGAAGAGTCTGCGGCTGGTGGTAATACTGAAGCGATGCTGTTCATTGGTGACTGGTGTCTAGATAAAGAAAACCCAGACTACTCTGCCGAAAGCTCTGTCGAGTGGTACCAAAAGGCCGCGGAAAAGAATAGCTTAGACGGCAAGATCAAACTTGGTATGAGTTATTTGAACGGTGTGGGTGTTGAGCCTAACCATGGCGAGGCTGTTTACTGGTTTGAGACGGCCGCAGAAAAGAACAGTGCAGAAGCCATGTTTAGAGCAGGTGAAGCTTGGATTGACCATGGTGAACACGGCAACGCCATCGCTTATATCTGGCTATTTCTATCGGCTCATTTTGGTTACTCAGAAGCCAAGCATTTGAGGGATAAAGTCGGCGGGGAACTTGGTGTGGATGCCGTCGTGGGCTTACAGGCTCTGACTAAGCCGATAATGACTAAGTTGACCCAAGAAGCAATCACTAAGCACTCAATCATTAAAGCGCTCAACAAGCTCTACAAACGCAATGTCCCTGTCCCTAAGAAGGTTAAAGAAGCGTCCGATGAAGAAGGTGAGGAGCTAAATGTCGATGGTAGTCATATAGAGACCAAAGCGTCGAGTGAGCAAGGTTCTAACGTCGATTACAGCCAGCAGGCGACGCCAAACCATGATAGCGGTGCTGCGCCCAGCGATCAAGCAACGCATAACAAAGAAGCAAGCCCTAACTCTCTAGACTTCAGTCAGGCAGCAGTGGATCCAAGCTGGAAAAGCAACCACTAAAACGTGTTGGTTAGCTTTGATGAGTTAGACAAGAATGACTGAAGCTATGAAGCTATGAAGCTATGAAGCTATGAAGCTATGAAGCTATAAATCTATATAGCTTCTAGCCGTAATCTAGAAAACCAAGACAACAAAAAAGGGAAGCGGATGCTTCCCTTTTTATTTGTGTGCTATTTGCTTTTAGAGCTTAGAGCTTAGAGCTTAGAGCTTAGAGCTAAAGCCTAATACCCAAGAGCTGTTAAGCTTTGTTTTGCTCAGCTTTACATACAGCCGCAGTGAACACTACGTCAGTTGAGCTGTTAAGCGCTGTTTCAGCAGAATCTTGAATCACACCAATGATGAAACCAACCGCTACAACCTGCATCGCTACATCGTTTGAGATACCGAATAGGCCACAAGCTAGAGGAATCAGTAGCAGTGAACCACCGGCAACGCCTGATGCGCCACATGCTGAAATTGCAGCAACAAGGCTTAGTAGAATCGCAGTGAAGATATCAATCTCAATACCCATTGTGTGTACAGCTGCAAGCGTTAACACAGTGATGGTGATTGCAGCACCCGCCATGTTGATGGTTGCGCCTAGAGGGATTGATACAGAGTAAGTATCTTCATCTAGCTCTAGCTTCTTACAAAGGTTCATGTTCACTGGGATGTTTGCAGCGCTTGAACGAGTGAAGAATGCCGTTACACCAGATTCACGAATACATTGCAGTACAAGTGGGTATGGGTTCTGTTTTGTCTTTACAAAGACAAGCAGTGGGTTAACGACAAGAGCAATGATCAGCATTGAGCTTAGTAGAACCGCTAGCAGTTGACCGTAGCTTGCTAGTGCATCGAAGCCCGTTGTTGCGAATGTAGCCGAAACAAGGCCGAAGATACCGAATGGCGCAAGACGAATAATGAAGCGAACAATGTGTGAAACACTGTGGCTAAGGTCTTCGAATACCGCTTTGGTTGTTGCAGATGCGTGGTGCAGTGCAAGACCAAGACCGATTGCCCAAGCAAGAATACCGATGTAGTTCGCGTTCATTAGTGCGCTAACTGGGTTATCTACAAGCTTGAATAGAAGCGTATGAAGAACTTCTGCAATACCTTGAGGAGGGTTAGCACCTTCAGCGCCAGCAACCAGTGTCAAAGTGGTTGGGAACATGAAGCTCAGTACTACAGCAGTCAGTGCTGCAGAGAACGTACCAATCAGGTAAAGCACAATGATTGGACGCATATGAGTATGCTGACCTTTCTTTTGGTTTGCGATAGAAGCTGCAACAAGAATGAATACTAAAATTGGGGCAACAGCTTTCAGAGCACCAACAAACAGACTACCTAATAGGCCTGCATCTTGAGCTGCTGAAGGAGAAACCATGGCGAGAACGACACCGAAAACAATACCAGCAAGGATCTGTAGAACGAGATTTCCACGAGCGATGCGGGCGAGCATGTTGTGATTTTGCATAAAATACCTGCAATTGTTAATTTATTATAGTGATGTATTTTTTTATAAAGTTGTACCAAATCCAACTATACACTAGTGGAATGGGCGGTCATATTAGCGGGATCTAAGAGGGTGTCTAGGAATAGTTTACTTTTAGGGTGATTGTTTGCGCCATGTGGTGCTTTTGGAGCTAAATGTTAAATCTTTGTGCTTTTGTTGAGGTATAAGCCTGCTGAATAATGTTCCATTGGCTTAATGTTCTAGTATTTATGGTGTGTAAACCATTACTGATAAAAACATTGTGTTCGGAAATAGCTGCCTAAACTTGTATAGGTAAAAAAGCCACTTCAACAGACATCACCTGCTTTGCTTAATCTACGTTGGTGCATGACTTGCCATGTTTTGTCGTCATCTAATCTTTCTATCGGCATTCCCACCTACTTAAGCAGCGTTAGCTGTGAATCTCATCAGCTCTCCTTAATAGCGTCAGGCTACTGAACTTAATACCTTGCTACTTTGATATACCGCACACATTATCTGATGATTTATATCAACATGTTATTTTATATGACGTAATTTATCTAAAATTGCCGTTGTAAGTGGGTGGCATATATCCTGTGTTGGTCTTAATTTACAAGAGTATGAGCAATGAGTTTAATCAGTATCCCTTATGTAGAGACCTCTGCAGATACCGTTTTACATATAGCAGCCGCTATCGTGCTGATCAGCACCATAGCGGCTGGCCTGTTCGGTTTTTGGAAGCTTCACGAGATCCCTATTCAAAAGGCTCATAAGACTGACCACCATCAGATAGGGTTGATTACCGCGCTCACTTGGATTGGCTTCATTTGGCACTGGGTGTGGGTGCTCGCCATTATCATTGCTTTTGTAGATTTTGAAAAAGCCATTATCCGACTGCGTGATTTATGGAATTCTCCGGCTCAAGTTAATCAATCAGAGGATGTCTAAATGTTAGAAGGTTTAGCGGTTTGGTGTTTGTTCATCTATTTATTAAGACTTGTTGGCATGCCTTGGAACACAGGGACTAAAGCATTCGCTTATCTAGGAGGCAGTGGTTGGTTGTTATTTGTGTGGGTAGGATTAATTAACTATACACCAATGGATTTGTCGGGAGGCTCTGTGGTGCAGTCTCCTCACATTCAGCTTCGCCCAACCTCAACCAATGTCTCGGGCAAGGTCGACCAGATTTATATCACCCCGAACCAACGCATTGAGAAAGGGCAGTTAATCTATGAGATTGAAAACGAGCCTTATCAAATTGCTTATGAACAAGCGAAGATTTCGCGCGACTCGGCAAACGTAGCGGTTAGCACTGCGGCTGAAGAAGTAAAAATCGCTGAATCCAGCTATCAGGCAGCGTTACATGATTTTGAAATGACACAAAGTGAGCTTTCAGCTGCTCAGTCAAATAGAGACTTACAGAAAAGAACGTTGAAGCGTTATCTTGAACAAAACCGAGTCGTGCGTAATACGATCACTGAAAGCATGATTGATAACCAGCAAACGGTCGCCGATTCTGCTGTGTACACTGTGGCCAAGCATGAGTCACAGCTGAGCAAAAAGAAATCTGATGTAGAGAAAGCCAAGCTACAAATAACCAAAGCGGAACTCTCGGTTGAATCCCGTCAGTCAGACTTTAACGAAACAATTCAGAAGGTGAATAAAGCGAAATGGGATCTTGATAGCACCAAGATTTATGCACCCGCTGATGGCTTTGTGACTAACTTTATTCTTCGTGAAGGTCAGCTTGTTTCTAGAGTTCCACGATTGCAGATGTACACCAACGAGAAATACGTATTGATGAGAGTGAATCATCAAGCGATTAGAAATGTTAAACCGGGTCAATTGGCTGAATTTACAACGCCAGTTTATCCAGGGAAAGTATTCACGGCAGAGGTTGAAGGTATTATTGAAGCAACCGGCGAAGCGCAAAGTAACTTGCTTGGCTTTGACCAGAATGTTCGCTCTACGACAGGCAAGAACCTACAAAACAAACATCACTTTGTTAGGTTGAAAGTCTTTGAACCTGAAGGCTATAGCGTACCAGTCGGCTCGGTTGGTTTAGCTTGGATTAGCGGAGAAAAGCCAACAGAGCTTATGGCGTTTCTTGATGTAATACGTGGAATCATTTTACGTATGAAGTCGCAGCTTTACTACTTCTACTCTTTCTAGATCTAGAACCAGAGTTAATTCGGTTATTTAATTCCGAATTATTAAAAATAAGATTATTAATGAAATTACGGGCCACAGTCGTGGTCTGTAATTTTAATATGTTTGCTATTCAGTGAATATTTAATCGAAAGTCTAAATTTAACTGGAATATATTTATGCTATTCATATCTTCTGAAATAAAAAGAGGCATTAAACCTATTATCTCTCTGTTGCTATTAACGAGCTTGGTGGGCTGTCAGGCGACTCAACGTCAGGACGCAACGACTGGTGAGATGGAAACGAATTCCACAACAAAAGGGGCTGCGATTGGTTCTTTGTCTGGTGCTGCGATTGGTCTCCTGTCTGGAGATAATTCAAAAGAACGGAAAAAGAGAGCGTTAATTGGGGCAACGGCTGGCGGTCTCATCGGTGGAGGAGTCGGCTACTCACTGGATAAACAAGAGGAAGCTTTGCGTCAGGAGTTGCTAGATTCAGGCGTTCAAGTAAAGCGTGTTGGTGAAAATGAGTTAGTGTTGGTGATGGAAAACGGCATCGGTTTTCGCTCTGGTGAATACCTACTTGAAGCGACGGTATACAATTCATTGAATGGTGTTGCGAGAATATTGGTCGAGTACCCAGATTCGTATTTGCAGATCAAAGGCTATACCGACAGTACTGGCAATGATGCTTCTAATCAGCAGTTGTCTGAGAAACGTGCTGATTCAGTAAAAGCTTACTTAGTGAATCAAAAAGTGAAAGGTGGACGAATCAGTACCAGCGGCCTTGGTGAACGTTACCCTATTTGTGACAATGCAACCGAAGACGGAAGAGCCTGCAATCGCCGTGTCGAGATCAGTATCCAAGCCATCTAGCGAGGTGATGCAATCTTTCTCATCCGCAAGTAGAGACATTTTGCGGATGTTCTATTTTATTCTAATGACTTGAGGTATTGCTTTGGTGTCATGCCTCGATGTTTCTTAAACATATGTGTAAAACTGTCTAGGTGGCTATATCCCAATTTGTGGGCAACTTCGTCGACAGGCATTGATTGGCTTAGCATCTTGACGGCTTTATTACTCAAGACAAAACCACACATTTCGGTGAAGTTATGGCCATACTTGTGGAATCTGCGTTGAAATGTTTGTGTAGATAGACCAAATAATTTCGATACTCTTTCGAGCGTCGGTAATCCAAAGTGACATGAGTAATTGATGGCCTCATAAACCAATTTAGTATCATCGCTTGGATCGGGCATATCTAAGCATCGATCCAAGTCCTCAAAATTTAAAGAAAAGGTTTGTTTGGTATCTTGATTTTCAGCCAGATTTGCCAAGCGTAAGTTGGAATGAAACCAGATCTCTGTTTGATGATGATTCCATGTTACGTCACAGCCAAAATAGTCTCGATATAGGTTCTCATCCGCACGCTCCCCAGAAAGTAATACGCGCATCGGAGCGAAATCTACCCCAAGGTATTTCTTCAATATCTTTAACATCAAAACAGCGACTCTAATACTGTCATGAACGTCTAAGTGTTCTGCGTCATACTGATTGTTGTAAGTCCACTTGATGATAGACCCCGCAGGTGCAGCAACCCAAAAAGCACCGGATTGAATACACCCCATGCCGTAATTTACCTTTCTTATCGTCGACATTAAGTCATGACCAGAGAACATCCATTGGCCTAATCCGCCCAAGTCTTCGACCCGGAAATGGCGTACAGCCTCGAGCATAAAGTTTGGATTTTTTGTATAGCATTCGAGTTCTTCATAAAGCTGAAATACCTCAGAAATGGGCAACAGGTTCATTGTGTGATTAAACGCGGATTGGGGAATTGTCTGTGGGGAGATTGGATCTGAATAATATTGATTACATACGTTGTAATACAAATTCATCAGGCTATTTACCCTTATAAAGTAAGTTGTGTTGATAGTCATTGATCCATCCAAACCTCTGTGAATTAGGTCATAAACATAGCATAAATGACGTAATTTAACGAGTTTTAACAGACCCCAACGATGTTAGTTAACATCAAATATATCGGTAAAGTAGTGGCGATAATATTAGTAACAATGGTGTTAACTACAATTGTTGATAGCTGTAAATACTGAGTTGAGTAAACCCCAATACTATTTTTTGAGAACCATAAATAAATTGGATGGAAATTTTTAATCATGGTTTCAGCGTCTTTTAACTTCAGAGAATTAAATAGAGATTAATTAATGACACATACTCCTAAGATAGAAAAAATTAGCGTGTTTGATCGTATTAACGCATCGGCACTGATGTTATTGACTTCTGAATATAAAAGCTTGGAGCAGTTGCGAAGAAAAAACGACTATCCAATGTTCCCAACATTTGAAACGACACCATCCATGCCAATAAAGCGAACCAAGATAAATGGTGCCGATATTCGATACGCACATTCTGAAGCGATTGGTAAACCGACTCTTGTGATGCTTTCCCCTTTTCCTCAAAGCATTCTTGCGTATGCCCCTATTTGGACAGGGTTGGCTGAACACTACAACCTATATGCTTACGATATGCCTGGGTTCGGCGGCAGTGCGGGCGGGATTGAATACATGTCTTTCAAGGCTCAAGGCGACTTTTTAAAAGAATTCTTAAATCATTTGGATATTCAAGAACCACATTTATTGGGGCCTGACGTTGGTATGCCCGCGATCGTTTACTACGTGGGCACATATGACAATGATGTCAAAAGTTTATTGATAGGCGATGGTCCAGCAATTAATCCTTCGTCAAATGCAAGCGCCATCCGAAAAATGGTCGACTCATCGTTTTGGCGCACTGTTTTTAAAGTGACAGGGGCTGGCTCTTTAGTTCAAGGCTGTATCAAGGTTTGCTATACGAACTATCGCCCCAATCAAGAAGAGATTTCCGACTATATTGCTTCTTATCGCAATCGAATTCCTGCCGTCATGCAATGGTTTAAAGACTACCCAAAAAGTCTAGCAACGGTTGATCCATTGCTCGATAAAATAGAGTTACCCACTCAGATATTTTGGGGAGAAAACGATGCAATTCTTTACGTCGATAATGGAGAACGTTTAGCTAAACGTATGTCGAATGCTGAGTTAACAGTATTCAAAGGCAGTGGTCATTTTTGTTATCAAGATAGGTATCAAGAGTTTTCGGTAATGGTGAAATATTGGATTGATAAGACGCAATAACAGTTAAATGACTGAGTAAATATGATTGAAATGGAACTACGAGAAGGTTCATGCTCAATAAAAGTGAATGTCGATTTATTGAGCGCCTTTCGAGCTTTTTACCACTTCTATCCTCATCCCTTATCTAAAACTAATCAAGGCATGGTAAATGCAGAAGCTAACCCTTTTAGCGCTAAGTTGTATTCTATTATTAGGTTGTTCTATCAATAAGGTAGCCGAAGAAAAAGACCACTTCGTTGATGATTATATCGAAATTAATAAACACAATATTAAAGACTTACCTCAGTTGTTAAATGCTATCGCGTTTGAATATTCTAGGTTTGCCAATCAAGCTGAATAGCCGCTTTTTGCCCTCGCTAACAATTATGTTTCACGATCCTGTTTTAGAGTCGAGCCTGGTACATAAAGAGCATTTGAGTACGTTAGGCATGCCCTTAAACGTCTCGCTATATATAGACGAAAATGGAGATCCTAACGTGATTGGAGTGAAACTCGTCACTCGGACGTGAGTTACAGCGTTAGCTTTAAGGTTGAGGGTATATAACAATATGATGCAGCTTTGGTGCCTTCTTCCTTGAATGCCTAGGCTTCCTCTATCTGTACACTCAATGGCCAATATTTGAAGAAGTTATCACCTAGAAGTTTTAAAATCATTTGTACGAAGGGTACTGTTGAAACATTTCAGCGATCTCCTCGTAAATCAGCTCTTCACGTTCCTTAGAACTCATTGAGCGAGTCAATTTCCGGCTTGAATTCGCGGTCCATACAACGATGTTGGTTTTATCATCGATCAGTTCTACAACCAATTGTCCGTACGTCTGTTGGTGATAATTTTGTGGAGTGGACATTCCCCCACGGAAATTGTTCCAACCATAGCCAATACCAAATGACGAGCCGGAAGACACAAGTTCAGATGCTTGCTGAAGTTGGTAGCGGACGTATAGGTCGCCTCCGTCCTCTACAAATGAAACCCCTGTGCGCCTCATTTCTTTAATGATCGCACTTTCAATCCTGATTGAGTCGATACTAATCGGTATTTTGTTCTTCTCTTCTTTCGCAGTCCCGGGCGAGCTGAAATCATAGGTTTTATACATTGAGAAGTCGGTTTGCTTTTCGAAGTCAGTATTTATTGTAGAGCAGGCAGCTAGAGGAAGCGTTAATAATATGGTGGTTAGACGAAGCATTTTCTATCTCCTTGGAAGGTGGTTTGAAATGAAATTTTCTTCTGAAGGTGATTATACTTGTCCGGTAATCGATACTTTATGTTCGTTATATTCAGTCAATCTGGTAGTAAAAGTGACGCGATTAATCGTATTTTAACTTTATTGTTCAAGGGGGAATTATATTGAACTTGATAAAGAGAAACATTAACGTGATGATTAACTCGCTAAGAAAAATTCCAACTATTATAAATGGTGAATTTTTACTTTCGGAAGCAGACGATATCTTAATATCCCTTGTTGATGAGGAAGGGAATTTGTAGATAAAGCCCCACGCGATTGACACGTGGGGCTCGGTGTTTCAGCTCAGCGTTGAGCGATTAACTCAGATTACCGTCAATATCCAACTGCTTAAGCTGAGCCTTTCTTAATATTGCGGCTTTCTGACTGTACGTTTCGGTACATTTTGGAAAGCTGCTTATTGTTAGCGCGTTGCTCTGCAAGAGAAGCGCCGTTTCTTGCTTGCTCTCTCAGTAGCTTTTGATAGTTAGTAAATCGTCTTTCAGACAGTTCACCACTCTCAATGGCAGCCCTTATCTTGCATCCCGGCTCTGATTCATGATGACAATCAGAGAAGCGGCAGTGCATTGCTAACTCTTCGACGTCTGAAAAAGTTTCACTCACGCCTTCAGCGCAGTCTGCAAGTTGTAGCTCTCGCATTCCTGGAGTGTCGAGAAGCAAGCCACCTGATGCGAGCAAGTGGAGTGATCGTGATGTGGTTGTATGACGACCTTTACTGTCGTCTTCACGAATACCACCAGTTGCCTGCGATGCTTCACCTAGCAATGAGTTAACCAAAGTCGACTTACCCACACCAGAAGAGCCCATTAGCGCGACGGTCTTGCCGATTTTACACCAAGGTGAAAGTACTTGGGTTGAGTCTTGATCTAGGCTGTTGACCGCTTCGATCATCAGCATCGGGTCTAAGCTTTGTACCTGTTGTACTTTGTCTTCGTAGTCGTCACACAAGTCTTTCTTCGTCAGGACGATAACCGCTTCAACTTGTGCTTCATTTGCGAGTGCCAGGTAGCGTTCAATGCGACTCAGATTAAAGTCGTTGTTCAATGAAACCACGATAAACACTGTGTCGATATTGGCTGAAATATATTGTTCAGCCACACGACTGCCCGCAGCTTTTCGGCTAAAGAGCGATTGGCGTTCTAGTAAGCGATCGAATTGCAGTTCAGAGTTCAATATTACCCAGTCGCCAACGGTCATTGCCGGTTGGTTTTGGTGGATGGGTAGAACAATTTCACCTTGCTCTGACGCTAATGTATAGCCATTGCGGTGATGTGCGACGATACGAGCAATGACGGAGTGATCATAGTCTTCGAGTGTCAGTTGTTGTTGGAATACAGGTTGCCATCCAAGTTGTTGAAGTGACATTGGATGAGAAAATGCGTTTTGTGAATTCATGTCTATTTACCCAGACGTGCGAGCTTTCTTTTCTTGTGAGAGCATTAAAGTCTTATCAGTGCATTAAAGTCTTATGAGAGCATTAACGTCTTGTAAGATCTCAGGTTGTCGATGAGATCGAAAAGCGTTGGTCAGTTCAAAAAGCGTCGAGACGTCAAAAATGTTTGAGCTTGGGTCGAATTCAAAATCGATAGGACCCCGGATTTGAGTCATGCTTTACAGGCATGCAGATATTGATCACTTACGATCAACAGTAAACCGGGTAAAAGTGTGCGGTAGCCAGCTGATGGCTTAATGTTGGTAGTTCGAGATTAAAGTTTGATTAACCAAACAAATTAACGCGTTACTTTTACTGCCAGTTTTAGTGTTTTCATTACAATCATCTTCTATTCTCCTTGGTTTATTAATGTGTTCAGGCTTTGAATAAAAAGCGCGCTCAGTTTAACAAAAAGCCACGATGGCGAGAAGTCATTGTGGCTTAAATTATTTTATCAATTGTGAATACGATTAATGATGGTCGTGGTTCATCTTTTTCATGCCGCTCATCACTTTCTTCACTGGTGCGTCGAAGGTCTGTGTTTCACCATTGGCAAAGGTCAGTATCATCTCGATTTGCTCACCTTCTTTTAGGCTACTTTTTAGGTCGAACAACATGATGTGTAGGCTACCAGGTTTAAGTACCGCTTCACCGTTTGCAGGGATGGTGATTTCTTGAACTTGGCGCATTTTCATAACATCGCCATCAATGATTACATCATGAAGTTCTACTTTACCTGCTGCAGGTGTTGTTGCAGAAACAATAGCGCGATCTTTATCGCTGTGGTTTATCAGAGTCGTGAACACCGCGCTGTTCACTGCTGAAGGCGGGGTTGCACGAGCGTACGCGTCATGAACCATAATATCGCTACTAGCCTGAGCAAAAGGGGTTAGCAATAAGCCCGCTAGAGCAAGTGCTTTTAACTTCATGTTGTTGTCCTTAATTTTTATGTTTTTGGTCTGGGACCTGACTTTTTGTTCGAACTTTATTAGTTAAGTTCTTTGTTTTTACGTTTTACTGCGTCAGCTTGTTGATAGCCTCAACAATTGGTGCTGGCGTTAACGTATGCGGCACTTTGGTAATCAAGGTACCGTCGGGCTTTAAAAAATAAAAATATGAGCTGTGGTCAAGGGTGTATTCCAACTCTGAACCTTCCAGCTTGGTCTTTCTGAAAATAACACCGTAGTTGTGTGCAAGCGTGGTTGTCACATCCAAAGGACCACTTAATCCTTCCATCATTGGGTGGAAGTATTGTGCGTATTCGTATGAGGCTTCTGCTGCATCACGCTCAGGGTCGAGAGAGACAAACATCGGGCGAATCTTGGCTTTTGCTTCATCAGAGACTTGGTTAAGTGCTCCGGCCAACATAGCCAAAGAAGTGGGGCACACATCTGGGCAGCGTGTGAAACCGAAGTAAACGATACGAATTCTGTCATCGGTTTGGTCAAAGATTTCCGTTGGTTGGTTGTCTTTGCCGAAAAGAGTCGTTGCGGAGAACTCTTGTTTTGCAGCGTGTTGTTCTTGAACTTCGTTTTGCCCATCAAGATAGCTTTTGACACCAAAGCCAAGTACAAAAGCGACAACCAATGCTAACGACCAATTTCTACTCATCTTGCCATCCTTATTGCAGGTTTTACGGTTTCAACACCATCGGTGAGCTCACCAAGCCAAGTCATGTGATCCATGGTACACACGGGTAAAATGACATCACCTTCATAGATGTTGTTACCAGTATTTTTTAATTGGAAACGTGCTGAGCCCATTTCCATCTCTAAACCGGTCAGCGATAGCATCAAGGTTTCAGAGGCCGCGCCTTCCCACACCACTTTGATTTTTGTTGGGACTAGAGGTTGAGCTGTTTCATGCTCAAGGGTCATAGCAACGCTGTCTTGCTCACACCATGTTGTTGAAAGCATGCAGTAGTCATCTAAGTTGACGTCAGGAGAGTGGCTCTCTACTACCGATTTAAATTGCTCGACTGCCTGTGGTCCATAAAAGCCAGCGACCAGCGCAATACCGAGCGCAGCAACCTTTAATGCAGAGTGCATGTCGTGTTCTCATTTAATTTTATAAGAGCGGCGATGTTATCACACCCCTCAATACGTGCTTGTATCAAAAAGCAATTTTGTGCGTATGGTAGAACTAAAAAAGCGAAGCCATTGGCTTCGCTTTTGTCTGTTTAATAGATATGTGAGCTTAGTATTTCTAAGTTCTATCCATTTTGAACATGTTCCAGAAATACGTTGAATGATTAGTCAGCGTTACGCTCTGCGAACTTCTCCAGGCCTAAAACCAATGCAATCGCAGCAAACATCATCACAATCGCCATGACCAACTGAGAAGGCTGAGAGGTTACCGCTTCAAAATCAAACGGTGATAGGTTTTCTTGAATCAGAGGAACTTGTTCACCTTTTGAGTTTGTGCGCCAGCTGATGGTCTCTTTCCAAGGCCAGATCTTAGGCAGCGTACCGATCATCAAACCGGTTAAGAATACCAATGTGAAGTCGCGGAATGAACGCAATAGCCAAGACAGTACATGTGAGAAAGTCAGCAGTCCGATCACACAGCCCGCAAGGAATAGCGCAAGTACATCGACTTGAAATGATTTAACGGCGCCAAGCACGGGGCCATACATGCCAATCAGGAGCAGAATAAAGCTGCCTGAAATACCGGGTAAAATCATCGCGCAGATAGCAATCGCACCCGCAATCAATACGTTGATGCTGGTTGGTTCCATTTGCAGCGGTTTAAGCACGGTAATGCTATAAGCGAAAGCAACGCCAAGCAGCAAAAACACGAAGCGAATCATATCGCGTTTCTCTACTTGCTTAAGAATATGGAAAACCGAGACCAAGATCAGGCCGAAGAAGAAAGACCACAGTGGAACAGGGTGGGTGACTAATAACCAAGAAATCAATTTTGCGAATGTCGCAATGCTCGTGAATACGCCCGCGAACAGTGAAATTAGGAAGAAACCATTGATGTGATTAAACGCGGCTTTGAAGCCTTCGCGTTTCCATAAGCCAAGTACGCTAGGGTTAATTCTGCGAATGCTTTCTAGCAGCGTATCGTAGATACCAGTGATGAATGCGATGGTTCCGCCCGACACGCCAGGAACAACGTCTGCTGCGCCCATAGCCATGCCTTTGAAAAAAGTACTTAAGTAGTTCATTGCTTCATAGAGTTGAGGATGATTTTGTGCAGTATACAAACTTTAGTGTAAAAAAAGTATGAATATGCTTTTGGGGAAGGGCTTTTATTACTCTATTAATTGTAAGGCAATAAGTTGAAGTGAATATTTGCCTAACATTTAGATAACAACCACTTAGTGATTTGTCATTAAGAGCAGAGATGAAACTGATCCCTTATCGATATTGCATCTTGGTTGCAATATGCAAATGCACTTTGCAATTCGCATGACAAATTCATGGTTTTTATGCGGTGCAGGGCTTATAAAACGTCGAATAAAAGTTGGCACGCTAACTGCATTATATACATTGACCCTTCTTAAGCCGAGGGTCACCTAGCCAACTGACGTTGTTAGTGAACTTATGATTTGTTCACAAATATATAGAGCCAATCGCGATTATTGCGGTTGGCTATTTTTTTTGATTGTCGTTTGGTGATCGTCTTTTTACTTTTCCCATTCCTACATTTTTAGGTTCTAAACTTCAGATGAAAAAAAAGCCAGCCACCATCGGTGACTAGCTTATGTTTTCTCGAATCAATCTCGAATCAATCTCGAATCAATCTCGAATCTCGAATCCGTTTTAGTACCCCATCAACTGCAGCAAGTTCTCCGCTGTGCTGATTGCTTCTTTACGGTTAGCAATGTTGAGCTTTTGGTAAAGGTTACGGATGTGAGTCTTGATTGTGGTACCCGCTACATCGAGTTCTTGAGCGATCTGCTCATTACTGAATCCTGAGTAGATCAGACCAAGTACTTGCCATTCACGCTGGGTGAGTGGGCTAGTACGCACAAGCTCAGGAATGTTCGGGTGATTAACCAAGTTCTCAACAAAGTCTTCATCGAAGTGAACCGAGCGGCTGCGTTGGGTCGCGGAAATATCTTTCATGATTTGTTGTGCGCGGTGACGTTCTAAATCACCTAAGCCTGGCTTGTTGCTCAACTTATCCAAGATATGCCCGATAGTCCCACCGTCTACCAAGAAGTTACCGACCATACCGGTTTGGTTAGTCATATGAAGCGCTTCTTCGAGTAGTATTCGTGCGCTGTCTTCATCGTTAATTTGTGTACGTAACACGGCTTCAACGATCAAGTTGCGGTTGGTGTCTGTAATCAGGTGCGAACGCTGGGCTTCACTCTTAAGGAAAGTCAGCGCTTCTTCTGCGTCTTCATACTGCTCAAGGATGATGTGAGCACGAACGATGTTTCGCCACTGAAGTTGGCAGAAGTGGTTACTTGCCGATTCAGGTCGAACAGCCACACTCAGCCAATCACGTATCGCTTCTTTATCGCCTTTTACTTGCCAGAACAGAATCAAAGAAAGAGAAGCATTTGCCGTCCAATCTACGTGGTAAGTCGATTGACGCAATAGGTGCTGAATCTGGTCGATAAATTTCGACGCTTTATCAATCTCACCACGGCTCAATGAAATACGAGCCAACATAGAATAGCTGTGCAGGTGTTTACTCGGAGAGTGGTGACCAAGGATATCTAAGCCTTTGTAGCAACACTCTTCCGCTTCATCTAGTCGGTTCCAACACCAGAAGATCTGAGCGCGAACACGCAGCAAGAATTCGTGCAGAGGTACGTATTGCAGCTGATGTTCTTCAATCAATTTGAATGCACTGTCTTGTAGCTCAAATGCAGCTTGAACATAACCTTGAGCAATCAAGATTTCGCTTTGTTGCAGAATCGCCCACAGGGCCTGATGGTAAACCTGATACTGACGTGCCAGTTTTTCTGTTTGTTGCATCATCGGTAGCGCACGGCTTAGGTTACCCATTACGTGATTCACTTCGCCTACAACCGAGGTTGCGACAATGCGGCTACGATAAACGGTGGTGTTCAACTGACTCAACGAAAGCTCAGCCAATTCCAATGCTTTCTCAGGCTCATTGCTGTTGATGGCAACTTGTGCGCGTAAGGCGTTGTATTGGCCTTGCTGCTGAGTATCGAGTTCAATGTTTCGAGCTTGATATTGAGTCTCAGCCTCTTCCAACAAAGTACCCACTTGGTCATAACGGTGCTGACTTTGTGCAAGCCAAGCACGCAACATCGAAAGCTTTGGCTCACTGTAAAGTTGGTCGGTAGTCAGTTGCTTGATCGCCATCTCTAGTGACGACAGCTCACCTTGGTTGAACATCGGCCAACCGTGTTCAGTCAGGATTTGAATGATCAGTTCTGGATCTTCAGCGCGCTGTGCGTGACGTAGTGCTTGGTGCGGTGTGTTTTGCTTGATCCACGCTTTTGCAGCACTTCGATGCAGTTCAGCTTCTTGCTGAGGAATTCGAGCTTGGCGCTCATGTGCGAGGAATTCACCAAACAAGTTATGGAAGCGATACCAGTTCTTTTCACCTTCAAGCGGGTAGATGAACAAACCAAAACGGTTGAGTGATTCGATCATACCTAACGCATCTTCACGCTGTGTAAGTGCACACACAAGCTCATCGTTGAAGTGATCAAGCACAGAACATTGCATTAAGAACTGTCGGGTTTCTTTGTCTAGCAGGTCGAATACTTCTTCAACCAAGTAGTCCCAAAGATGGGCGTGGTTAAAGTGAGAGAATGACTCTGCGGACTGTGCAAGAGTGCGTTTTTGGTGTTGTGCTTGTAGCGCGATAAGTTGTAGTGCAGAAGGCCAACCTTCTACATAACTACAAATGCTATCTGCCGTGGTGTCATCAATGCCGTCGGCTACGCGTTGGTTGAAAAAGCGTGTGGTTTCTTCGGTATCAAACGCCAACGAGTCATTACCTAATTCGATCATTAAGTCACGAACGCGCAGGTTTGCTGTACCAAGTGGTGGCGTACCACGACTGGTGACAACCAACGTTAGGTTATCGGGCATGTGTTTGAGGAAGAAGCGCATGGCTTCGTGGATGTCGTCATTGTTGACCAAGTGATAGTCATCCAACACCAGAAAGCACTCGTGATGGAATTCCGACATCTCGGCAAATACTTCACTTAATAAAGAATGCAGCGATGAAAACTGTCGCTTTTCTGCCAGTTTTTGGGCATTCGGACAGGCATTTTGAGTCGCTTTATTAAGTGATTGAAGTAGGTAGTTGATAAAGCGGAAGGCATCATTGTCGCTATCATCAATGCTGTACCAACCCACATTAGGTTTATCTACCAACCATTGTGCAGCCATGGTGGTTTTGCCGTAGCCCGCTGGAGAGCGGAACAACACAAGCTTATAGCAATCTGCATTGTGAAGCAGATCGAGAACCCTAGGTCGTAGGATTGCATTATGTAAGCGGCCGGGACGAGTCAGTTTCGAAGGGATCCACATATCGAAGTTTTACACCTATTCCGTGGCTATGTTCTGGAATATCCCAATCTATCGTTGAGTGCACTCCAATGACATGAGCCTAATTACTTAAGTCTTTACTCATATTACGTGAAGCCAAACGTTACCGACTACGATCCTCCTTAGAAACCTTGCACTCCTGCATGTTTTTGGGTGTCTACGCCCTTTATTTGAGACTTTGCTCACGTTGCGGGTTGGTTTGTGAATGTGACTTCGTTCATCCCTACACGGGAATCAATGCAAAAGATGAGAGTTGGAAATTATTTTCGTGATCTGAAACTCAGATTTGGCAATGACTTTAAATGGGTTAAATAAAAGTCACATCAATTGAAGTTAAGTTATCGAACGGGAGCTTGTGATCTTAGTCACTCCAAGTTTTTGTTCGCAGTCAGAACATGAGAGTCAGATCACTAACCCTAAGTCGGTACGCCCCCTACGCCCTCCCATCTACTCCTAGTCAGTTGCATTAGCGGGAGGATGTTTAGTTTATGGTGACCATGCACGATATGTCACAGATGAATTAGAACTATTAAAAGCGAGATTTCTGAAATGAAACCAACTCAGCAAAAAACTTTCGATAAAGTGTCATTCCAAGAGAGTGTTAAGAAACATTTATCTGCAACCTACGCAACAACGATTGAAAACGCAGATAGCCGCGCATGGTACCTAGCAATGGGGCGTGCGCTAGCAGAACTCACAACATTTGATCTGTTAGAAACTGAAAATGACGAAAAAATTAAGAACGCGAAGAGCGTTAACTACCTATCACTTGAGTTTTTGATTGGCCGTCTAACAGGTAACAACCTGATCAGCATGGGTCTATACGAACAGATCACTCATGCAATGGAAGAGCTAGGTCAAAACCTAACTGACCTTCTAGAAGAAGAACGTGACCCATCACTAGGTAATGGTGGTCTTGGTCGTCTAGCTGCTTGTTTCATGGATTCTTGTGCCGCTCAAGAATACCCAACAGTAGGCTACGGTCTTCACTACGAATACGGTTTATTCAAGCAGTCTTTCCAAGACGGTCGCCAACAAGAAGCACCTGACGCATGGCGCGGTGTTGAAGGTTACCCATGGGAAGTGGCTCGTCCAGAACTAGCACAACACATTGGTTTTTACGGTCATGTAGAAGTTGAATTCATCGACGGTAAAGAAGTACGTACTTGGGTTCCAGGTATGGAAGTGAAAGCAATGCCTTGGGATCTACCTATCGTAGGTTACGAGTCAAACACGGTTTACCCGCTGCGTCTTTGGGAATGTCAGGCAATTGCACCATTCTCACTAGCAAGCTTTAACAACGGTGACTACTTCGAAGCGCAACACTCGCTAATCGATGCAGGTAACATCACTAAAGTACTTTATCCGAACGACAACCACGAGAAAGGCAAGACTCTGCGCCTAATGCAGCAGTACTTCCACTCAGCAGCGTCTGTTCGCGATATTCTACGTCGTCACGAAGCAGCAGGTTTCTCTCTAGAAGATCTGCCTAAGCAAGAAACGATTCAGCTTAACGATACACACCCAACGATCGCGATTCCTGAGCTAATGCGCATCCTGATTGACGAGAAAGGTCTATCTTGGGATCAAGCATGGGAAATCAGTGCTCACACGTTCGCTTACACGAACCACACACTACTTCCAGAAGCGCTAGAGACTTGGTCTGAATCACTGATCAACCGTCTTCTTCCACGTCACATGGAAATCATTTTTGAAATCAACCACCGCTTCATGCAAGAAGTTCGCAAGATGTGGCCTGGTGACGGTGAGAAGCAAGCGAAGCTTTCTATCATCCAAGAAGGTTTCCACCGCATGGTTCGTATGGCAAACCTATGTGTGATTGGCTCTTACAAAGTAAACGGTGTAGCTGCGCTTCACTCTCAACTGGTTAAGAAAGACTTGTTCCCAGAGTTCAACGAAATCTTCCCAGGCAAACTGACTAACGTAACGAACGGCATCACGCCACGTCGTTGGTTGAAGTTCTGTAACCCAGGCCTATCTACGCTAATTACTGGCAAGATCGGCACTGAGTGGCCAGCAAAACTTGAGCAGCTAGAAGGCATCGCTAAGTTTGCAACAGACGCGAAATTCCAAAAAGAATTCATGGCTGTTAAGAAAGAAAACAAACAGCGCCTTGCTGATTGGGTTCAAGAGAACATGGGTATCGAGCTAGATACTAACGCTATCTTTGACGTTCAAATCAAACGTCTTCACGAATACAAGCGTCAGCACCTAGATTTGCTACACATTCTATCTCTGTACCACCGTATTCTTAACGAACCTGGTTTCGAGTGTGAGCCACGCGTATGTTTCTTCGCAGCGAAAGCAGCACCGGGTTACCACCTAGCGAAAGAGATCATCTTCGCGGTTAACAAGATTGCAGAGAAGATCAACAACGACCCTCGCATCGGTAACAAACTGAAAGTGGTATTCATTCCTGACTACCGTGTAAGCATGGCTGAAATCATCATCCCTGCAGCAGACGTTTCTCAGCAAATCTCACTAGCGGGTAAAGAAGCATCTGGTACGGGCAACATGAAGATGGCTCTAAACGGCGCGCTAACTATCGGTACGATGGATGGTGCAAACGTTGAGATTCGTGAAGAAGTGGGTGATGAAAACATCTACATCTTCGGCCTAGACGTTGATGGTGTTCAAGCTCTGAAAGCTCAAGGCTACAACCCATACGACTACTACAATGCAGACCCACTACTGAAAGCATCTCTAGACCTACTGACTGGCGATGAGTTCACTCCAGGTCAACCAGGCCTTCTACGTGCAACGTTTGATAGCCTGCTAGACGGTGGTGACCCTTACCTATGTCTTGCTGACTTCGCATCTTACGTGAAAGCGCACGAAGACATGGGCACGCAATACAAAGACCAAGCAGGTTGGGCTAAGAAAGCAATTCTTAACACAGCATTGGTTGGTAAGTTCACATCAGACCGCTCTATCCGCGACTACGTGAACAACATCTGGAAACTTGAAGCGGTTAACCGTTAATACTTCCAAAGTAGCCAAGGCAGTTTCTGCCTTGGCTCAATTAGCTTGTGAGCAAACGAAAGGCTTAAAGGTTTCGTTTATAAACAAGCTGCTTACAAACCGATTGTCACAAGCTAATTGATTAGTAAAAATTAAATTAACAACCCTACAAAATAGAAAGCGTCAGAACGTTTTCGGAGAGAGCGATGAAAGAACAGACCGTATTAAAACAAGTCGCAGAAATGGCAAACATTGCCGACAGTTACGTTAGTGCGTGGGGCGATGAAGCACAAGTATCAGACGAGACGATCACGTCTCTATTGGCTTCGTTGGGCTACGATACAAGCAGCGATGATGCACTGCTTAAGTCAGCAGAAAAAAAACACAAAAAAGATGTACTAGACCCAGTTCTTGTCTTGCGTGACGGAGAGCCAGTAGAAGTGGCGCTTAATCTAGGTGTAACTGCTCGTGAAAGTGAGTTCAGCTGGCGCTTAGAAACCGAGCAAGGAGAGGTACTTGAAGGCTATCTTCAATCTCAAGTCATTCGTGATGAGCGTGCCGAGGGTGGCCCTTTAGTGTTTGCATTGCCAAGTGATTTGGCATGGGGTTATCACAAGCTCATTGTGAGCCGTAAGCGCCGTAAGAAGCCTTACGAGATGACACTGATTATTACGCCAAAAGCGTGTTTCAAGCAGTCACCAATCGAGCAAGGCAAAAAGCTTTGGGGACCCAGTGTTCAACTTTATACCCTAAGAACTCAGCATAACTGGGGTATTGGTGATTTCGGTGACCTAAAACAGCTTGTTGCGGATATCGCTTCTCGTGGTGGTGACTTCGTTGGTCTAAACCCCATTCACTCATTGTTCCCTGCGAACCCTGAAGGTGCGAGCCCATATAGCCCATCTTCTCGTCGCTGGTTGAACATCTTATACATTGATGTGAGTTCAGTTCCTGAATTCGCATTAAGTGCTGAAGCACAACAAACAGTCGGCAGCGCAGAGTTCCAACAGCGTCTACAAAAAGCGCGTGAAGCACACTGGGTAAACTACACCGAAGTGTCTGAGCTTAAGATGAGCATCTTGCCTCTGCTATTCGCAGAATTTAAGACTCGTCATCTAGACAAAAACAGCGACCGTGCACAAGCGTTCTTAGCCTTCGTAGAAGAGGGTGGCGATAGCCTGATGCATCAAGCGGCGTTTGATGCTCTACATGGTGAACTGCATGCAGAAGATTCTGGCATGTGGGGATGGCCGGTATTCCCTGAGAAGTACCGTACATTCGACAGCCCAGCGACACAGAAATACATCAAAGAGAACTTAGAAAACGTTCATCTGTACATGTACCTGCAATGGCTAGCAGATTGCCAGATCAACGATGCACAGTCTCTTGCAGAAGAGAAGGGCATGGCTGTTGGCCTGTACCGTGACTTAGCGGTAGGTGTTGCAGATTCAGGCAGCGAGACTTGGGCTGACGAAGGCAACCTAGTGATGGATGCGAGCATTGGTGCTCCACCTGATATTCTTGGTCCTTTGGGTCAGAACTGGGGTCTACCTCCGTTAAACCCAGAAGTGCTTCAAGAAACAAGCTACGACGCTTACATCAAGCTACTTCGTGCGAACATGAAGCACTGTGGTGCACTGCGTATCGACCACGTTTTAGGTCTACTGCGCTTGTGGTGGATTCCAAAGGGTGAGAACGCAACTAAGGGCGCGTACATCTACTACCCAGTACAAGATATGCTGTCTATTCTGGCGCTTGAATCTCACCGTTACCAATGTAGCGTTATCGGTGAAGATTTAGGAACGGTACCGGATGAGATTGTCGACATCCTTGCAGATGCTGGCGTGCACTCTTACAAAGTGTTCTTCTTCGAAACATCAGAAGATGACGGTGGTTTCATCTCACCAAAACACTACGCATCACAATCGATGGCGGCACTGTGTACTCACGATATGCCAACGCTTCGTGGCTTCTGGCACTGTGATGACCTGAAAATGGGCCAAGAGATTGGCTTATACCCAGATGCAGAACAATTAGAAACCTTGTTCGATGACCGCCTAGAGTGCAAGCAAGGTATCTTAGATTCAGTAGCATGGCATGGTTTCCTACCAGAAGGTGTGGGCCGCGATGCGAGCCAAGTACCGATGGACTCTTACCTTGCTGAGGCACTTCAACTGCACGTAGCGGCTGGTGGTTCAACACTACTGAGCGTTCAGCTAGAAGATTGGCTAGAGATGGACAAGCCAGTAAACATTCCTGGCACGGTTGATGAATACCCTAACTGGCGTCGTAAACTATCAATGAACTTGGACGAAATATTTGCTCACGAAGGCGTTAATCGTATCGCTTCTAAGCTGACTGACGTTCGAGAAAAAGCCGGTAAGTAATGACGTGAGTGACTTGAAATTAGGTGGTTTTTTGCTTACGCCGTACGAAACTACAACCTCGGTCACTCAATAATGAATGCTCATCTGGTAGAATAAACCGTCGTTATATTGCCCGCACTAATAGCGGGCATTTTTGCATTATGTTTTTTGGATGTTTGGTTAGGGAGAAACGTTTTGGAACTAAGTTCGATTTCAAAGCAAAAACAAATATATACCCAACTATCACAGGCTTGTTTCACAGACCCATTCGCGTTTTTAGGGCCATACCTACCTTCTGAGCAAGGTGCATTACGTGTGTGGATTCCTGGGGCAGATAAAGTCGAGTTGATTGTTGGAAAGGAACCTCGTATTGAGTTAGCGCGAGAGGGTGAAAGTGGTTTCATTCTTAAGCAAGAGAGAGACTTACGTTTTACTCACTATAAGCTTGCGGTTGATTGGGCTGGCGTAGAACAGATCATCGATGATCCTTACCAGTACCACGATCTGTACGCGAGTTATGAAGATCTTCATACACCGAAAGATATGTATCATCACATGGGGGCTCAGTTTATTACGCTAGAGCGTGATGGACAGACGATTTCAGGTACGCGTTTCTTGGTGTACGCACCGCATGCAACTGCGGTAAGCTTGGTGGGTAACTTCAACGCTTGGGATGGTCGCCGCCACCCAATGCAACGCCTAGATTACGGTATGTGGGGCTTATTCATTCCTGAACTGGAAGAAGGCGCTCAATACAAGTTTGAATTAAAAGGACCAAATGGCGAAGGCTTACCACACAAAGCTGACCCATGGGGTTTCTACTCTGAGCAATACCCATCGTTCTCATCTGTAACTTACGATCACGCTCGTTACCAGTGGCAAGATACTCAATGGCAAAATCGCCCGGTAACGCAAAAGCGCAAAGAAGCGCTTTCGTTCTATGAATTGCATGCAGGTTCTTGGAAGCGTAACGCTGAAGGTGAATTCTTAAATTATCGCGAGCTTGCGGCAGAGCTAATCCCATACCTAACGGATCTTGGCTACACGCACGTTGAACTAATGCCAGTTTCAGAACATCCATTCTACGGTTCTTGGGGCTATCAGCCTGTTGGTCTTTTTGCACCGACTAGCCGTTTTGGCTCTCCAGATGATTTCAAATACTTCGTCGATCAATGTCACCAAGCGGGTCTTGGCGTTGTTCTGGACTGGGTTCCTGCTCACTTCCCAAGTGATGATCACGGCCTAGCAAACTTCGATGGTACGCCATTATTCCATGATCCAGATCCACGTCGTGGTTGGCATCAAGATTGGAACTCGTACATTTACGATTTAGGCAAAGAGCATGTTCGTCGTTTCTTAGTTTCTAATGCACTGTACTGGTTCGAGCAATTCCACATTGATGGCATCCGTGTTGATGCGGTTGCTTCGATGTTGTACCTCGACTATTCGCGTAGCCATGACCAATGGATCCCGAATGCGGATGGCGGCAACGAAAACTACGACGCTATCGCAACCCTTAAGTGGATGAACGAAGAAGTGTATAAACACTTTCCGAATGCGATGACGATTGCTGAAGAATCAACGGCTTTCCCTGGTGTTTCAGCACCGACTTTTATGGGCGGCTTAGGCTTTGGCTTTAAGTGGAACATGGGTTGGATGCACGACAGCTTGTCTTACATTCAAGAAGACCCAATCAACCGTAAATATCACCACGATACGATTACCTTCCCACTGGTTTACGCACACAGTGAGAATTATGTATTGTCTCTGTCTCACGATGAGGTGGTTTACGGTAAAGGTTCTATCCACAACAAGATGCCTGGTGATGAATGGCAGCAAACGGCAAACCTACGTGCTTATATGGGTTACATGTATGCGCAACCAGGTAAGAAGCTGAACTTCATGGGTGCAGAATTTGGTCAGACGGCTGAATGGAACCATGACGACCAGCTGCAATGGTTTTTGCTGGATTACGAGCGTCATCAAGGTGTTCAGCGTTTAACGAAAGACCTGAACAATCTGTACCGCTCTGAAGCTGCAATGCACGATCTTGATTTTGATCCGAAAGGCTTTGAATGGCGTCTACAGGACTCTGCTGAAGCGAGCATTCTTGCGCACGAGCGCATCAGTGAATCTGGTGAGCGAGTATTGATAGTGTCTAACTTTACGCCAGTGCCTCACGAGCATTTCCGCTTAGGTGTTCCTGCAAAAGGTGAATACGCATTGTTGTTGAATACAGACTCTGTCGACTATGCAGGCAGCGGTTTTGAAGTGAAGCAGACTGCTGAGATTGAATCTGTAGAAAGCGAAGGGCTAGACACATCGATTGAGCTGCGTTTGCCGCCGTTATCGACCGTTTTTTACAAGCTAAATTAGGTCTATAAGTTGAGCAGGTCATCGCTGCTCACTTTTCTGAAAGTCTAAAAAAGGGAACCCTAGGGTTCCCTTTTTCTATTTCAGTAAGCTGGTTAGCGTTACTTGAAGTTGGTGAGATAGAACATTGAGCGTCCGACTACCATTTCAAGGATTCGAACTGAGTTGTTGCCGAAACTGTCCAACATCTTTTCACGAAATTCGCCGTTCGAGCTGAGGTTAAATTGCTCAGGATTCTTGATTTGCGAAGCATGGAAAAACATCAATTTAATCACGTATCGAAACTGCTCATTATCTAGAGCGGCTTGCCAAGATTGGATAAAAAGCGCTTCCGATGAAAAGTCTAGACTGTCTATAACGATCGATAGCATGTGTTCGTGAAGTACTGAGCGAATAGCGCGGGTCGACGGATAATAGCCCTGAAGCGTCGTTAAACTAATGCCAATCTCTTGAGCAATCCTTGCATAAGTTAGTGCTTCATGTCCTTCAGCCAGAAAAAGGTTTAGTACGATCTCATCGTAGTTTTTTTGATTTTCTAGTTTCTGTACTTGAGTAATTCGAGCCATTACAAATCTCTATTGAGTGTAACATTCTGTAAACGAGTATATTAAGAGCTTATGAATTAAATCTCAAACTCCAAGGGTAAATAATTGGTCAATTTATCGTTAAATATAGTCAGTATTGTGTCATTGGTTCAATTATCAATCAGATTTTGGCATAAACAAAAACACCGCCCTATTGAGCGGTGTGTTATTTAAAGTCTTTGTTTATCTATGCTAATTCAGATGACTAGAACGGATACCAAAATAACTGCGGCTCTAGAATGCGTTTCGCAATGGCTAACACCACGATAAAAGCGATGACACCTAAACAAACAAAGTCGATACGTTTCAAAGGTGCATAGCTATACCAAGTGCGAGCTTTGTGTCGGCCAAAACCTCGTAACGTCATTGCGTTAGAGATCTCGTCTGCTCGGTCCAAGCTAGAGAAAATGAGCGGGCCTAGAACCTTAGCCACATTTTTGATTCGAGTAATTAGAGGCGCTTTCTTTGAGAGCTCTACACCACGAGCCTGTTGAGCATGCATGATATTGATGAAGTCTTTCTTAACTTCTGGCAAGTAACGCAGTGTTAAGCTGACCGCATAGGCGATCTTGTAGGGAACACCGATACGGTTGAGGCTCGCAGCAAACTCTGTTGGATGCGTTGTGAAGACAAAAATCAACGCTATCGGGAACATGCTCATGTATTTGAGCGTAACAGTGACTAAGTAAAACAGAGTCTCTTGGCTCAACGAGTAGTTACCCGGCAATGTCAGCAATAAGGTCTCGCTGCCGATGAGCTCAGTACCTTGCTGTGGAGCCAGTAGGTACATGAACAGAGCATTTAGGCTTAATACACTCGCCGTTCCTAATAACAAAGGCTTGTACACGCGTACAGGCACATTGGTCAGCTTTAGCAGGTATAAACCAGTCACAATAAGCAGTGCAATCAATCTTAGGTCGAACGTAGTTAAGACCACGGTTACCCAAGCTAAGAAGAGCGCAAATTTGGTGATGCCGTTAAGTGCATGAAGCGGTGATTTTGTATCAATGTAATTGATGCCGAATTTTACTTTTGATGCGTTCATTGAGCGCTTCTCTCGTAGTCGATGAAGTACTGCATAAACGCATTGGTGTCGTCGATTTTCATCATAGTCGCGAGTTCATAAATGCTGGTGGTACAAAGATTTGCACGTTCTAGAAGTGATGGTTGGCTAAATACTTCCGTCATCGCGGCATTGGCAATCAACTTGCTGTCTGCGATTACGATTGAACGTGTGGTGTACTCGAGAACGAGGTGCATGTCGTGTGAGATGATCACAACGGTAATACCCAAATCACGATTAAGCTTTTGGATGAATGCCAGCATGGATGTGTAGTTACGGTAGTCTTGACCTGCTGTCGGCTCATCCAAGATAAGAAGCTCAGGCTCCAGCACCAAAATAGAAGCGATGGTTACTCGTTTTTTCTGACCGTAGCTCAGTGCTTCGATTGGCCAGTGGCGGAACTTGCTCAAGCCACACAGCTCAAGAACGTTTTCCACCTTCTCTTTGATTTCCTGCTCTGCAACCCCACGATTACGCAGACCGAATGCAACTTCATCAAAAATCATATGATGAGAGATCATATGATTTGGGTTCTGCATCACGACACCGACTTTCTGGCTTCTTTCAAAGATAGAAAGCTCAGATAGGTCTTCACCATTTAGATAGGAAGAGCCTGAATCGGCATCGATCACACCCATGATGAGTTTAGTGATGGTAGATTTGCCTGAACCGTTTTTGCCTAAGATTGAAACGAACTCACCCTTACCAATCTTAAAGCTGACATCTTCGAGAGCGTTCTTTTCACCATCGTAAGAGTAAGTCAGGCCGTGGACCTCAAGCAAAGGTTGGTACTGCTTCTCGGCAACTGGAGTCGGGCGCTCTGCAAACCAAGCCTGAACCGCAGGGCGGAATCTTTTGTAATCGAGAGCTTTGAGGTTTGATAGCTTATCTTCACTGGTCAAAGGTGCTTTCGCTGCCTTCAGAGCAGATAAATAAAGTGGTTCACGAATACCGTGTGTTTCAAGCAGTTCAGAAGCTAAGATTTCATCGGGTGTCATGTCCGCGACAATTTCACCGCGCTCCATCAAGATCACTCGATCGATATCGCGATGTAGTACATCTTCAAGGCGATGCTCGATGATGACTATAGTCTTGTTGGTTTCTTTATGAAGTTGGTCGATGATTTCGATAGTCGCTTTACCCGTTTTCGGGTCAAGGCTAGCCAAAGGTTCATCAAACAACAGGATGTCAACGTCATCAACTAAGATGCCCGCTAATGACACGCGTTGTTTCTGGCCGCCGGATAAATCATGTGGCGAGCGATCAAGCATATCTGCTAAGTCGACCATTTTTGCTGTCGACTTAACCAGAGGGTACATATCAATGTTCGACACTAACTGATTTTCCAGTGCGAATGCGATGTCTTCGCCAATACTCAAACCGACAAATTGGCTATCAGTATCTTGTAATACTGTGCCAACCTGCTCGGTATAGTCGTGCATAGAAAAATCAGAAATGTTCTTACCGTTGATCTCTAGAGAGCCAGTCACCTCACCTTTGATAGCATGAGGAATCAGACCGTTAAGGCATTGACCTAGGGTAGATTTACCACTACCGCTTGGTCCAATAATGACGATTTTCTCTCCTTTCTCTATCCTTAGATTGATATTTTTTAGCGTCGGTTTATCCAGCGACTCATATCTAAAAGAGAAGTTCGAAAATGCTATAGTCATTATCGCTTATGCCTCAGTCAGGTTACGGCTTTGTTTGTTGCGTTTAGCGACTGATTTTAGGATCAGTAAGCCAACAACAGCGATCAGAACGGTGTTACCCGCAGCAATGATAGAGAGTTGAGTGAAGACTTTAGTAAACGGTTCTGCATAAAGGATGGTATCTAGGAATGCAGAGCAGCCGTAACCAACCACATTACCGGCAAGGGCAAGTATCACAAACAGCGCGAAGTCCTTCATAGGCAACTCACCTTGCTGAAGGCGGTTCTTGGTCAACATCGGGAATAAGCCGATAACCATGCCTACGATACCTGAGCCTAAAACCCAAGTTAACCACACCCCCCAGCCTGCGAACAGATCCGTTACCCAGTGACCGATAAAGCCAACTAAGAAGCCAACAATAGGGCCGAACAAAACAGAAAACAGTGCTAGAACTGCCATTGCTGGTTTCAATGTCGTGTTAGCAAACACTGGGACACCAAACATAGGTAAACCACCAATGCCGTACAGTGCCGCGCCAATGGCGATAACGACCACTGTTTTAGCTGAAAAGTTCATAGATAACCTCGAATTCTGAAAAATAAAGCAAAATAAAGAATAAATATTCGCCATTATTAATATGCGTCTCAATGAGAACGTTTTTTGGGCAAATATAAAAAATAAGGCGCGCATTATACAGTAGAACCCTTCCATAAGGGAAGGTAAGTGTCTAGATGTCTAAAATTCCATCTGAACACCTAAATATCGTGTAAAAAGCGTAATTTTACGGTTAATCCAGCAACAAAAAAGCCAGAGCGAGTCTGACTTTTTCATTCGTCTTAACAATGTGTTAAGCGGGTTCGTCACGTACCTTTGACCGTTTAGTGGTCTAGGTATAGATAGTTTTGCCAACTCTTCATGCGAATAAGGACCTTGCGCATGATTGAAACGTGGGTGAAGCTGTCAGAATAAACGGCAACTTCAACCGCGGTACCCATAGGTAAATGGTAGTCAGACAGGTCATCAGTGATGGTCATTTTAGCAAATACGCGTCCATTAGTACGAAGTGCATTGGTACCAATAAGTGTCCCGCGCGCTTGAATTTGACTCTCACCAATAGCTGGGATTATTTCATCAATGCGTCCTTTGAAAATCTTGCCTGGTAGTGCTCTGAATAAAAATTCAGCTTCGAAACCAGGATGCAGTCGTTGCAATGAGTTTTGTCTGAATGCTGCGATGTAGTATTTTTCTTCCGTATGGACAAATGTCATGACAGGAGCAAGAGGTAGCGGTACAGCCATTACGCCTGGACGCAGTGCTAGTTGTGTAACATATCCATCCGTTGGTGCTCTCACGACCGTTTGGTCAAGGTTGAATTGAGCCTTACGTAAGTCTGCAAGTAATCCTGCCACTGCGGTGTTCTCGCCACCAATTTCAGAATTTAGAGCGATCTGAGCTTGTTGTTGACTTGCTTCTGCTACTTTTACTGCTGCTTCCGATGCCTTATAAGCTTGTCTACGAGTATCCAATTGTTGTTCGGTAAACGCACCACTTTCAAAGCCACGCTTATAACGAGAAAATTCGCGTTGCGCTTTGTCTCTTTCTGCAATCGCTTTGATTTTAGCAGCTTCAGCTTCAGCAACTTGAGATTCAAGCCCAAGTGCTCCTTGGCTTGCTTCTTTTACTTTCGCTTCGAGCTTAGCGACTTCTGCTTCAAAAGGGATAGGGTCAATTTTAAAGAGGATGTCTCCTTTCTTTAAAGGAGAATTCGCCTCAACAGGAACCTCAATGACTTTACCTCTAACGCCTGAAACAATTGGAGTCGTTGAGTAAACTTGGTTGCCAAGTTGTGTGAAAGGATGGTTGTAGTTCATTAATAGGATCAATGTTCCTACGATGACCACACCACCGAGCACTGCGGTAGGCACTGTCCATTTGTTTAGTGGGATATTAAATACTTTGAAAATAGTGATACAAAGTGCCGCGTAGGTCATTATCAGTAGTAAATCCATTACTTAGCCTCCTGATCTTGAACGTTGTTTGACTCTTTTTTTGTGCTGCTTTGTTTAGTATTTGCTTGTTTGAGCTGTGCGATCTCTTCTTGAAGGGTGCTAACTTGATCGATTAAAACATCCACTCGGTGATGAATATCGTGCTGCTCTTCTTCGAGTTTTTCGAAGCCCCAGCCTCGGTCTTTCCGCCATAATGTTGCCCAAATCCATAGAAAGGGCCAAATTGTGTGCAAAGTGAATAGGCTAACCCAGCCTGAGACGTGAATTGCGTCTTGGTGAGGATGATTACGTTCTTTGGCTATTTCATAAGGGATATCGT
The DNA here is from genome assembly GCF_041471425.1 of Vibrio sp. 10N.261.52.C2. Classification (NCBI taxonomy): domain Bacteria; kingdom Pseudomonadati; phylum Pseudomonadota; class Gammaproteobacteria; order Vibrionales; family Vibrionaceae; genus Vibrio; species Vibrio sp. 10N.261.52.C2. The sequence goes on from NZ_JBFROH010000023.1 coordinate 86,266, forward strand.
GAATAACGATGATGCCGTAAAAGATGACTAGAGCAACGAAAATGAGTAAGCCGAGTGCAAAGTAGTCTAAAAACATAACAGATCCTTGTAATGTTAGATGTTAGTTATAAATATAGTACGTTATCATCCAAGTAATTGTTATAAAAATGATTTGCTGAGTTATAAATAATGAGTGTTCGCTTCTAATGTGAGCAAAACTATTGACGAATCTTATAAAATCTCATCGCGTTTGAAGAGGCTATTTCGGCTTTCTGGTTGGTATTTTAGCTGAAATGATGACAGCTACGATTCTAAATGACGTGCACAACCACAAAGGATAAACACGGATGTATATAGGTGAATTGGCGGCTATTGGTGCTGCGATTGTGTGGGCGTGTGCGACATGGATTTATGGACAGTTTGGTCATCGCTTCTCTGCGATGCAATTGAACATTGTTAAGGGTATAGTGGCGTCAGGGATGATGTTGCTGGTGATGCCTCTTATTCCGATGCCGGAGTTTGAACTGAGTACCAACCATTTTCTGATATTGGCAATTTCAGGTGTGATTGGCATTGCGATTGGAGATAGCGCCTATTTTGCGGCGTTGAAAAGAATCGGTGCCAATAAGACGCTGTTACTGGAATCTTTAGCCCCGCCTCTTTCTGGTGTGCTGGCATTAATGTTCCTGGGCGCTGTATTGACAGTGCAAAGTTGGCTCGGTGTCGTGATTACAACACTAGCGGTGACCTTCGTTGTCTTCCAGCCATCAAAATCGGCGAGCGGTGAATCGAATAACAAAGCGCAGTGGGGTGGCATTGGTTATGGGCTTGTGGCGAGTGTCTGTCAGGCATCTGGTGTGGTTATTTCTCATTACGCGTTAGTGGCGGGTGATATCCCACCATTGTTAGGTGCTTTGATTCGCCTGACGATTGGCGTGTTTGCTGTGATGCTGATTATCCCTTTCGTTGAAAAGAAGCCGTATTCATCGATAAAAAGAGATTTATGGGAAATGACCAAGCTCGATAAACTGTGGTTACTAGGAGCAATCTTTGTCGGGACGTTTCTCGCTCTATGGCTTCAACAAGTGGCGTTGAAGAATGCTAACCCTGCGATTGCACAAACGTTGATAGCGACCAGCCCGGTCTTTATTTTGGTGATTTATGCGCTGAAAGGGGAGAAGGTGTCAAAGCAAAGTATCATAGGCACACTTGCCGCCCTTGCTGGTATTTCTCTGTTCTTTTATCAATAAGCAGTTGGCCTAAGCTACAGAGCTATATGCCACTACTCTGTACACACTTGATTACGGCCGTTGGCTTTAGCTCGGTATAGCGCTTTATCCGCACGGTAGAAGGTGCGTTGAGTATTCTCTCCGTCACGATGCAAAGTGATACCAATACTCACGGTCAAACCACGCTCCCCAAGTATTTCATGCCATCCAAATTGGAAGATGCGCTCTCGATAATTTTCAGAGTGCATTTCTGCCTTCGGAAGATCAGTGTTCTCTAGAATGACGAGGAACTCTTCTCCACCAAATCTGACACATGACGCGCCTCTAAACTTAAAGTATGAACGTAGCTCTTGAGACACACTAACAATCGCTTTATCGCCCACTAAGTGACTCAGTTCATCATTGATAGACTTGAAGTGGTCAATATCAATAACCATCAGTGCGAAAGAGGTATCGTGCAACAGCATGTCTTTCAATTTCACATCTAACCAGCGACGGTTGTGTAACCCTGTTAATGGATCTGTGAATACGTCTTGTTGAAGCTGAGCAACCGCATTCTTGTGTTGTTCCGTTGTCTCTTTCAGCTCTTTGTTTTCTTGTTCAGAGAGAATGAGTTTGAGTTGTAATTCAAAACGGGACAGGCGGCGTAGTTGGCTTGCACCGAGTTCACTGATCGGGATCTGCTTCATCAGATCGGTTTCAATTCGGTAGCCTTTTTTCTCATAGCTTAGCGCTTCTTGAAAACGCCCTTGATTCATACACACATCACTCAGCGAATCGTAGAATCGTTTTGCAAGTACTGGCGACGAGTAGGCTTTCACGCGTTTGTCTGTGCTCGACAAAATCATGCTCGCGTAGTCTTGCTTGCCGGTTGCACTTAGGCAATGTGAGAGCTCTAGACGAGTCATGGTTGCAAGCCAGCTTGCTTGAGTGCTGTTGGCTGGGTATTGAACCTTAGACAGACAGCGTAGCGCTTCATGGTGTTTTTTCTTAGCGCGCAGCACCTTTGCTTGGTAAAGCAGTATTTGAGCTGTGAGCAACTTGTCACTGACCAAAATACTCAGTTCTTCGCACTCATTCAGTAAATCGCTGGCTGCTGTAATGCGATTGAGTAGAAGTAGGCTTGCTACCATATGCAGCTTGAATTTGAGGCGAAGTGAGCGACTGCTTATCGCATGGTCTATGCTGCTGATTTTTTGGTAGTAACGAAGTGCTCTGTTGTGATCGCCATAGGAATCACACAGGTTGCCCATGCCTAAAATAGCTAATACATACTCATCGATATGACCGTGTTCAACCGCGATAGTCGATGAACTGACGAATTCATTGAGTGCTGAGGTGTAATCACCAGTTTCAACTAAGCGGTCACTTAAACTGGTTTTGACTGTCAGAATATCTTCGATATCGGCAGGAAGGTGGAGCAGATCGAGTGCTCGTCTCAACTCTTCGATACTGGTTTGATTTTGTTGTAACTCGGCACGGTATTCAGAGCTAATGATATAGCAGTGCGCTTGCTCTGTTTGCGTTGTCGAAACGTGCTGACGAATGTGGTTCCAGAAGATGATCGCTTCTTCACCTGATACTGATGAAGGGTCTAAACCGGCGTCTGTGATCTTGCTTAATAGAGTTTCCATTATTCTATTACCTCAGCATCGTCTTCTTCTAATTGTTCAAGCGTGAACGGGAACGTCAAAATATCATTGAGGCTGACGGTCGGTTTCGAACCCTTTAGTCCTTTTCTATGCCATGGATAGATATCAAGCATGGTGCTGAGAGTTTGGAAGGTTTGCTCTGCGGCTTCGCCTTTTTCGGAAAGCATAAGGGCCACACGTTCAGAACTTAGCCTTGCGATGAAGTCATTCTGGTTACATAAAGCATGAGCAATCTCGGTACAGACATCTAAGTAATCAGTATCGACATGATGGAACATAATGATGCTGTGGTTTGAACGTTTAAGCTCTGTCTTGAACAGCACCAACTTTTCCCACCAAAAGGTTTCAGAGACAACGTAAGAGAGGTGCTTTTCAGGATCGTACTCGTGCTGACCGCGAATACGATTAATCAGTTTTCGTGCTCTCTGTTCAAGTTGGCGTTTTGAACTGCGTGCTTTGTCCAAACCGACACGTGTCGTTTGCTCTTTGAGCATGCCGATAGAATATTGACGGTACTTTTTAAAGGCGACGAGCGCGGCTTGGAAGTCTTGGTTTTCTTCCGCCACCAAGGATTGTTGGTAACAGATTTGGCTCAGCAACTCGCCATTATCGAACTCGTTTGCGGATTGTTCTGCGAGCCTCAGTAATTCCGCCGCTTGTTCTGGTCTTTTTCTCAGGAGCTCCAATCTAGCTCGGCTGATGTATGAGTGCGCCTTCATCCAAACTAGGTTGTGTTCAACTGCCAGATTGTGCGCTTTGGCCGTGGCGCGCTCCGCGTCATCTAAGCGTTCAAGACCAAGTAGGGCAAGGCCTCGAAAGTCCCATACCTCTGCATGCCAAGTGTTATCTTTATGGTCTTTTAATGCTTCTTCTGCACCGTCCAATACCGACAGCATTTCAACATAGTTGTTGAGCAGGTAGTAATCCCACGCAAGCAGTATTCTGGCTTTACCCTCTAACCAACCAATGCGGCTGTTGTTAGCAACTTTAACGGCAAGCTGGTGGGTAGAACGTGCAAGTTTATATTCGTGGGTCATCCGCCAAATATTGCCAAGGCCAATGAGGCATTCAATTTGAATTTCGACTTCATCAACCAACGCGGACTGCTCTAAAGCATTGATCCAGAACTGTTGGGCGGAATAGTACTTGGCTTGTCCCCAGAACTGGAGCGCGTGTAAATGGAGGATTTCAGGGAGAAAAAGGTCGGTATCTAATCGGCTTTGGCGCTTGTAGGCTTCCTTGATGTATTTTAAACCTTTTTGGTAATCCATCAGGTTCCAGCTACATCTTGCCATTAACATTAATGACTGGATGGCACCCTCTTCAAACAGAACTTGCTCTGATCGGACTAGGCACTGTTGGGCAATCTCTAGGATCACCGATGGCTCAGAGTCGACACGAGTTTTGAGTTTTTCTAATTCTGTTTCAAGAAGGTACTGATTTTTGTCCAAGACTTACATCCATGATTATCGAACATATTGATAACACAATCATTATAAGAGTGTAATTTGAGATAAGCACCAATTATCTTTCGTAGAGCGTCAAAGGAACATCGATCTTTTCTAATTATGGGTGTTACCTCATGTTGTCGCTTTAAAATCAATGAGTTCCCGAATAATTACCTAGAGGCTTTGTTGCTATGAAAGTAGTTGCTTTAGAGTTAATGGCAGCTCCCCTACGCCTAAGCGTTGTGCTGCCGTGAGCCCTTGCTTATCTTGGTAGCACAGATTGTGCCAAGCTCTAAATATGTCGAGCAATGGAAGAATGCCCCCAGGACGAAGCTTACGTCTGGGCTCATTAATAAAGCTATCAAATAACAACTGAAAGCGCTGTTGATAGAACTTAGTTTGTTGAATTGAGGCTGTGTTAAACCACTGTTTTGGTTCTGGATTGTTACCGGTTAGGTAGCAGATACCTTTCTGGTTATCACCCTGATTGGCAATAGCCCAGCGATCTCGCCACCAACTCATGTGAACGATGTCGATCTTTTCAAAACTTTGGTCGTCTTGCCAGCCTGAATCTTCTTCGACATACATGAGGTCAATATTTTGACTCTGAATGCGCGGCAAACATACACTTAAAGCGGCAGATCTTAGTAATGGATCTTGTGGCATATAGATGGCGACATGCTTGTCTTCGTTACACATATCCAACACATGTAAGAAGTGAGCATAAGAGGTATAAGGCGGTCGAATGAGAGCGCCTTTTGAAGGGTAACTAAATGTGGTGAGGTTACCCATAGGGTCCTCAACGTTACCTCTCGCAAGAATCACTTGGTACTGCTGTTCAATGCGCTCTTTTAGTTTGTCAGAGGGCTGAGGCAGTTCGAGATTTGCTTCTGAAGAGTGCTCTTTGGATACAAATCGTGCCACATCATCATAAGGGTTATGGTCGACGTTTCCTGATGGTTCTTCATTTTGAGAGTAGTTAACGTGTTGGCAAAGTATATAGCCAGAATGCGCCTCGCCCGTCGCTATCCACACCACACCGTTGTTACTTTGTGGTTGCAGACGCTGGTAGTGAGATGCGAACTCGTAATCTTTCGCATGGTTAACCCATCGTGCATCGATCATCGCTAATTTACGACGACAACGGCTCGCGATATGGTCAACATGATCATAGAAAGTCTTTGGGTTGATCTCTAATTTTCGGCAGATTTCACGTACGGAATAGCCCATGAACAGTAAGCCCATGAGGTTCTCTTGAAATTGGAGTTTTTTATTGGATCCAGACCATTTATCAACGAAGGTTGTTTGGCAGTCTTTGCATCGATAACGCTGCCTGTCGCCACTGTAGCCGAAGGCATGATAAAGATGTTTATGGGTATGAACCGATAAGCCGAAGTTATCGCAATCATCATTACGACAAGCAGGGAGCCCGTCGCTGTGAAGTTGTCTTAGGCGATGAAGTTCGCTTAACACTTCACGATTGTTAAGTAAGGGGGGGAAAGCTCCACATTCACGACAAACCATCGCTGGACGCTTAGGGTTCGCGTGTTGCAAAACATACCGTTTTGCATCGCTCAAGCCAAAGTTGTCACACGCCAATGTTTTACAAAAGTTGAGTTGCAAACCATCCGCATCTTTTGGCAGCTTGTCGTTAGACACGATCTCCCCCTCGGGATTATTTGAGCAGCCAAGCGAGCCTGGCTGCGGGGTAACGCTTTTCAATGTATCTTTTATCAAATCGTTAGATGTTGATTGCTGTCTCTAGAGCAACTTTCATCATGTCGTTGAAAGACTTTTGACGCTCTTCAGAACTTAGTTTTTCACCACGGATGATGTGGTCAGATACTGTTAGGATAGTTAGTGCTTTAGCACCAAGGTCTGCAGCAACGCCGTAGATACCAGCCGCTTCCATATCAACACCTAGGATGCCTAGCTTTTCCATTTTTTCGAAAAGGTCAGCTTCTGGAGTGTAGAAAAGGTCTGCAGAGAATACGTTACCAACTTTAACTGGAACTTCTTGTGCACGAGCTTGGTTTACTGCTTCTTCTAGAAGACCGAAATCAGCGATAGCAGCGAAGTCGTGGTTGTTGAAACGAATGCGGTTTACTTTTGAGTCAGTAGATGCACCCATGCCGATAACAACGTCCATTAGTTTAACGTCGTCACGTACCGCGCCACAGCTACCTACACGAATAACGTTTTTCACGCCGAACTCAGCGATTAGCTCGTGTACGTAGATGCAGCATGATGGGATACCCATACCGTGGCCCATTACAGAAACTTTCTTACCTTTGTAAGTGCCTGTGTAGCCAAACATGTTGCGAACGTCACAAACTTGCTTCACGTCATCAAGGAATGTTTCTGCAATGTATTTTGCGCGAAGCGGGTCGCCCGGCATAAGTACTGTTTCTGCGAAATCACCAGCTTGAGCATTAATATGAGGTGTAGCCATGGTCGTTCTCCAAAGTTTAAACGGTAATTATAGGAACAGGATTTAATCAATTACCGATTCTGTTGAATTGAATTCGTTTTGTTGAGGCAATATTAGCGAGTTAGAACGTGGCTCCATGAGACTTTAGTCACAAAATAGGTCTGCCATTATAGTTTTATTAATATTGATAACCAAATATGTTGAAAGCGTAAAGGCAATCGATTTTGTATGGGTAAATTGCAAGTGAATGAGAAGAAAAGGCTTACATATAAACTTGTTGCCTATTAGTTTCGAGACAACAATACGTTGTAGAGACGTTTGATCAGAGATAATCTAAACTTTGATAAAAGACAAACCAAGGATTTGTATGTCGTATTGCGTTAACTCGACGCCTTTGCAGTCAATGAAAACACGACTCCACAGGGCGGCGTCGCTTGTTGTAAGAACTACTTTGCTTGCCAGCGGGATAGCTTCATCGTGGGTGTCTGCTGCAACCTTTGAATTGCCACCAACGGAAAGCCGCATTGTGGGCAGAATCCAGCAGCATGAAGTGGCGGCGGGCGAAACCTTGGCCATCATTGCCAAGCAATACGATATTGGTTTTCTCTCTTTAATGGCAGCCAACAAAGGGGTGGATCCTTTTCTTCCCGCGGAAGGCTATGTGTTAAGCATTCCAAGCCGCTTGATTTTGCCTGACACCCCAAGAAAGGGGATTGTCATCAATCTTGCTGAGTTAAGGTTGTATTACTTTGAGCCTGAGAAAAATCAGGTGCATGTTTTCCCTGTCGGCATCGGTCGAGTGGGGCGTGATACTCCCGAGATGATCACCAAGATAAGCCAAAAAAGACCGAATCCAACATGGACGCCACCAAATTCAATCCGCAACGAGTATCTTGAAAAGGGCATTGAATTACCGAGAGTGGTTCCTGCCGGGCCGGAAAATCCATTGGGAGAGTACGCTTTGAGGCTTGCTTATGGCGCTGGCGACTATTTGATCCATGGTACAAACAAGGATTTCGGGATAGGTTTACGAGTTAGCTCTGGTTGTATCCGAATGGAACCTAAAGACATTGAGTGGCTGTTTGAGCAAGTGAACCGTGGTGAACAGGTCACCATTATCAATGAGCCGATTAAGGTGTCATTAGAGCCTGATAGAAGTGTGTTTGTAGAAGCGCACGAGCCATTAACTCGAAGTGATGGTTCAAAGAAATCATTACAGATCCCTGTGGAACTAAAATGGTGGCTTGAAGACGCAGAACTGCCAAATTCAAAGGCGAAAGCGGTTATCTTTGCTCAAAACGGCGTACCTGTAGAGATAGCACCACCTGTGATTGAGTTTTAATTCGATTGCCTCTTCTGCAACAAGGGGCGGTTTTATCTTGTTTACTCGCATTAGTGTCACCCAAAAAAAGCACCACATCCGATAAGAAGTGGTGCTGTCTATATACTGCTTTTTGCGACTTATTTAATCTACAGCTTAATCGCGATTAGATCTCAAACTACTTAGTGTAAGACTCAGCGATGTTGTCGATGCGTTCGTTAGCACGATCCGCTTCTTCTTTCGCTGCCATAGCGGCTGCTTCTGCTTCTTGAGCCTTCATTTCTGCGGCTGCTTTGTCACTCTTAAGTGCTTCAACTTCGCTTGTAAGTTGAGCCACTTGGTTAGTTAGTTGATCCATTTCTGACACTGCAGCTTCTTCTGGTTCTGAAGAACAACCGGCTAAAATGAAAACTGATGCTGCAGCTGCGATTAACGTCTTATTCATAAGAACTCCTTGCTTATTTATCATCAAAAGATGCGCTATACATTCTTTATCATATAGTCGCTTCATTAATGATTGTAGCGACTAATTTTTTAACTGCAAAAACAATAACTAAAGAAATTGCTAAATTTTTGAGTTAATTAGCTAAGTATCACGTTGTGTCTCATTTATGAGATGAAGGATTTAGAGACGACTTGAAGGTGTTTTTGGAGAGCTATCCCTTTGCTAGCAATGCATACGTTGTTCTAGCTAAAGATAGATAAAGGGATAAATTTACTGTGATCTCTATCCTTATAAAGTACTTTCGCGGTATCATGTCACGTTAAATTAATTTTATTCAATACCATCATGACTGGAGAGTCCTTTGCACTTTAAAGATTTAGGCTTAGATAACCGCTTACTGAAGAACTTAAAACATTACGACTTCAAGAAGGCGACAGAGATCCAATCAAAAGCGATCCCTGTTGCTATTGCTGGTAAGGATCTATTGGCTTCATCAAAAACGGGATCAGGAAAAACATTGGCGTTTGTGTTGCCAATGATACATAAAGCATTAAAAACAAAAGCGTTTTCTGCTAAAGATCCTCGTGGTGTAATTTTGGCTCCTACTCGTGAGCTAGCGAAGCAAGTTTACGGCGAACTGCGTAGCATGCTTGGTGGTCTGTCTTATGAAGCGGCGCTTATCTTAGGTGGTGAGAACTTTAACGACCAAGTTAAAGCACTGCGTAAGTACCCTCGTTTTATCGTTGCGACTCCAGGCCGTCTTGCTGACCACCTAGAACATCGTTCATTGTTCCTAGATGGTGTTGAAACGCTAATCCTTGATGAAGCGGACCGTATGCTTGATCTGGGTTTCGCTCCAGAACTTCGTCGCATTGCCAATGCAGCTAAACACCGTCGTCGTCAAACGTTGATGTTCTCTGCAACGTTAGATCACGCTGAAGTAAATGGCATTGCAAATGAAATGCTAGACGCACCTAAGCGTATCTCTGTTGGTGTTTCTAACGAGCAACACTTAGATATCACACAGAAATTCTACTTATGTGATCACCTAGATCACAAAGAAGCGATTTTAGACCGTGTACTGGAAGAAGCTGAATACCGTCAGGTAATGATCTTCACAGCAACACGCGCTGATACTGACCGTTTAACAGATAAGTTGAACGAGAAGAAGCTTAAAGCGGTAGCACTGAGTGGTAACCTAAACCAAACGCAACGTAATGCTATTATGAGCCAGTTCGAGCGTGCGGTTTACAAGATCTTGGTAACTACCGATGTTGCTTCACGTGGTATTGATATTCCAAACGTGAGCCACGTTATCAACTTTGATATGCCTAAGCATACGGAAGAGTACGTGCACCGTGTAGGTCGTACTGGCCGTGCGGGTAACAAAGGCGATGCGATTTCTTTGGTTGGTCCAAAAGACTGGGACAGCTTCAAGCGTGTTGAACTTTACCTTCAACAAGATTTGACCTTCTCTGTACTTGAAGGCCTAAAAGGTAAATTCAAAGGCATTAAGCCACGTAAACCTGCGTTTGCTAAAGGCGGTCCTGCTAAGAAGAAGACCAACACTCAAGCGAAGAAAACGCCGAAGAAACCAGTTAAGCGCGATAAGAGCTTCCACCAAAATGTGGCCGTGGGTGATACCGTGTTTATCCCTAAGAAGAAAGTCGCACCAAAAGTGGACGACGAGTAATCACCAGCCAGTTTTAAAGCGTTTGCTAGTAAAACTGACATAAATAAAAACCGCCAATATTAGGCGGTTTTTTTGTATCTCGACCTTGGCTCAGCCATTACTTTTCGATATTTAGTTAGAAATTGAACGTCGAGAACGAATACGCCAAGATGTGGTCGGCAATGTATTTATGAGTAGCTGTAGTTGGGTGTGTCACGCCCCAAAATACATAACTGTCTGAACCATAGGTGGCACAGTCATTGGTTAAGCTGTGGCTTCGCAAGTAGTCCGCGGCTGAGCTTCGATTGATATTAAGACAAGCATCACTCGCGTTTCGAAAGCCATGTTGTTCTGGGTTATCGGTAATGCTGGCGAACAACGCACTTGCATCGAACAACACCACGTTTTTCCCCATACCTTGGTAATACTCGGCTTGAGCTTTGATGAACTGGTTGAATTCTAAGATCTTGCCACGAACTTTTATTATCTCTTGTTCGGTAGAGTATTTGAATTGAGGGGCTTTGGTTGCATCGGGTAAGGTGAACAGCAGGATATTGTTCGCACCAGATTCTGTTAAGCGGATCAGCGCGCTGCTAAAGTCAGCCTTTACATCGGCGACTTCTCGGTTGTAATTCATGAAGTCATTGAGGCCAAACTCTAAAGTAAACAGTGAGTTTTCCGGACGATAGTTTTTGGCGACTTTCATGTAGGTCAGATAAGAGGTGACTTGATCATAAACACCAGTCAATGCCACGTATTGGTTGGTACCTGCGGCGCCACCCACAGCCCAGTTATACAGAGGGACATCTTTCGCTTTTGCTAAATACTCCGTCCAGACTAAACCATTCGAAAAGTGCCCTAAAAACCACGAATCTGCGTTCGGAAAAACCCATTGTGAGCCATTAAATAGATTACCAGTGTCGGACAGGCTATCACCAAAGGTGACAATACGATTGATGCTACTGGCTTGAAAAGCGTTGTCGTTGGTCCAGATTGAGTGGTTGTAAGAGAAGCGATTATCTGCGGCAAAGTAGGTGATGTCAGCGGCGTCATGTTGGATGTCGAGCGTCTGTTCGCAACGTTGTTTAATTTCCGATTGCGGGGCATCGCTGTAGAACATGTTTTTGAATGAAACGGAAGACCACCAATATCCGTTGATCGTGTAGTAATCACCATTCTCTTTCTTTGCCCACTTCCAGTCGGTGGCTGGGGAGTCATGAGAGGCATCGGTTCGATACCAACATCTAACATATGAATAGGTCTCTGAGCCTTGTGCACTGAGTACTTGTGCAGATGTAATCGATTCAGGTGTTGGTATTGAGTCTTCAGCGGCATAAGCGCCAAAAGGCAGGGCTAACGTGAGTATTAAAGCCGTATTTTTCATCACTGTATTCTCTTTTATATTTAGATGAGCCAAACAGAAACGCTGTTGCTTGATAAGTGGATAAGTGGATAAGTGGATAAGTAAATAACTGGTACGACCTATATCTAAAATCAATAATTAGCGTCAATATATTCAGGGTTGTGGTGTGTCGTTAATGGAATAAGCATCAAGTTATCAACGAGTTTTGGTTGAAAAATACCTGTTTCCAAACGGTTATTTGTCGAATAATTTTGGTTTATTGAGAATGTTGAATTGATATTTGAGTCGGGATATTGAAAGAACAATCTCATCAACCTTAGTTAAATGTTAATTTAATCAATTGCTTATGTTTTTTCTCCTGATTCTGTTTGCCTGATGTTCATCGCACCTGTTTAATTCAAGTTCGCCATCACAAATATGAAGTCGTTACTTTCTGTTTTATAAAATCATCATCTACGGTTCTTTTACTCATCAGAGGTCTAATCTGTTTAAGGAAAGAGCATTGAAAAAGATATTAATTTGGACGATAGCCTGCCTATCCAGTTTTGGCGTATATGCCGGAACGAGCGCATCAGCATTAGAAGCCAGCGGATACACTGAAACGAAATACCCCATTATGTTGGTACATGGTCTGTTTGGTTTCGATACATTAGCGGGCGTTGACTATTTCTATGGCGTACCTGAATCCCTAACCAAAGATGGCGCGAACGTATATGTCGCTCAGGTCTCTGCAACCAACAGTTCAGAGGTCCGTGGTGAACAGTTACTCAGCCAAGTTGAAACGCTGTTAGCTGCAACAGGAGCAAGTAAGGTGAATCTGGTTGGTCATAGCCACGGTGGGCCTACGGCTCGTTATGTTGCGTCAGTTCGACCTGATCTTGTTGCTTCAGTGACCAGTATTGGCGGTGTGCATAAAGGTTCTAAGGTCGCTGATCTCGTTCGAGGGAACGTATCTGAAGGCTCTGTTACAGAAGGTATCGCGGTTAAATTAGCAGGTGGATTAACGACACTGATTAACCTTTTATCTGGTGGAACGGATCTCGACCAAGACGGCCTCGCTTCTCTTGAAGCATTGACCACAGAAGGCTCGCTAGCCTTCAACCAGTTTTACCCTGAGGGCGTTCCGACGTCTGAGTGTGGCGATGGTGAGTGGCAAGCAAGTAACGGCGTTTATTACTATTCATGGACAGGGTCTTCCACTTTTACCAACCTTCTTGATCCTACCGACGGAGCGATGACAATCCTAGGCTTAGCCTTCAACGAACCTAATGATGGCTTAGTAGGAGCATGCAGCGCGCATTTGGGCAAAGTGATTGGTGATGATTACAAAATGAACCACCTAGATGAGATTAATGGGTTATTGGGAATTCACCACTTGTTTGAGACAGATCCTGTAACTCTATATCGTCAGCATGCCAATCGATTGAAGTTGGCTGGCTTGTAGTCTGCAAAGCCGTTTAATAAGAAAACAAGGGAAGTATGATGAAAAAGACCGCCATTTTGTCGATAACCACGATAGCCCTGATGAGCACAGCGGCGGTCTTTTTATATCTAAATAATCAAGATACACATACTGACGACGAACAACGCGTCTCCTCATTGAAAGTCACCTCTCAGCAAGATACCGACATCGATAACGCATCAGCAAAAGACATGATGGAATATTTCGTGTCAGGTAATACAGAATTAACCCTTGAAGATATTCGAGACAACGTGGCGAAACACCACGAACAATCATCAACAACCGTGGTTGATGAAGCACTGTTTGCCAAATATCTTGAGTATAAGTCGGCACTGACATCGTTGGACGTGCAGTTCGATACCACATCCATTTCCGCTGATGATCTACGTGCACTCAATCAAGCGCTCCTTGACCTCCAAGCTCAGTTTTTCAGTGAGAGCGAGATAAGTATTCTGTTTACGCACGACAACAGAATGAGAGAAATCGCCTTAGAAAAGTTACTTCTGAAACAGGAGGGATTAGAGGATGAAGAATACCAACAAAGACTCGAATCCTATCTATCTGAGCAACCTGATTATGTTCAGTCGAGTCACCAGAATCAGGTGTTACTCCAACAGCTCTCTAGCTCTGAAGGTCTCGATGAACAGGGTAAATACTTAAAGAGAAGCGAACTTGTCGGTGAAGAAGCAACCCAGAGACTTGAAGCACTTGATAAACAAAGAGCGGCCTTTGAAGACTCGTTAGAGGTCTACTTCGCAGAACGAAATGATGTCTTGAAAGATTCATTCCTATCAAAAACCGAACAACAAGAGAAGATTGCGCAACTTAGGACTGAACATTTCCTACCAGAACAGCTTAGAAGGGTAGAAGCGATTGAAAGAATTCGAGCGGCTGAATCTCGTCAGTAGTGTCTAAAAGCGAAAAACCAGCCATGATGGCTGGCTTTTTGTTTATCGGCGAGTTCTAAATAGCATACAGCCTGAATCTGTTTGCCTTGAACTTCGTACCTTGAAGCCTATACCTTAAAGTAATCCAACTGCTGCTTCTGTTGTTCTGCTAGGTTAGATAGCTCGTGGCTTGCTGCAGCGGCTTGAGTAATGCCGGTTACGTTTTGGCTTACTAAGCTGTAGATATTTGAGATATTACGGTTGATGTCTGAGGTTACTTGGCTTTGCTCTTCAGCGGCAGAGGCAACCTGAGTATTAATCTCAGTCATGTCCGTTACCGAGTTAGCAATGCCTGAAAGCGCCGCGCTTACTTCACCTGCAAGAGTTTGGTTGTGTTCCAGCATAGCCAGTGAGCTGCTCATGCTTTCATTCGCGTTACCGGATTGAACCTGCAAACCTTCTATGATGGTTTGGATCTCTTTGGTTGAATCTTGTGTACGTGCCGCTAGCATTCGAACTTCATCAGCAACCACTGCGAAACCACGACCGCTTTCACCCGCGCGAGCGGCTTCAATTGCTGCGTTAAGCGCCAACAGGTTAGTTTGTTCAGAGATACTTTGAATCACCTCAATCACTTTACCAATCTGTTCAGAGTGCTCTTTTAGCGTACCCACAACATTTGCAGCTTCGCTTAGCTGAATCGCCATCTGTTCGTTTGCTTTGTTGCTTTCATTAAACAAGCTCATGCTGTGTGTTGCCATTTCGTCAGCTTGCTTAGACGCTGAGTCAGCTTGTACTGCATTCTCATTAACGTGCGATGCAGTACTTTCAAGTTGGTTCACAGCAGAAGCGACTTGCTCCACCTCTTGCTTCTCTTGGTCTGAGTTAACGCTCGATTGTGTCATTACAGCCGCTAATTCTGTCGACGCAGAAGCCACTTCGATACTGATTCGAGACAGCGAGCTTACCGTGTCACGCAATTGTTCAACAGACTGGTTTACGTCTTGCGCTAGGCGTGAGATTTCGTTGTCGCCATACTCTTCTGCTTTAACCAACAAATTACCTTTTGCTACTTCTCGCATGGTTTCTTGAATGTTGCTGATCGGCTTAACAATGATGCCAGCCAGCGTCCAACTGATAATTAGTGCTACAGACAGGATCACCAACAGTGCAATGGTCGCAGTAGTCAGTGTGCTAGCGTGTTGCTGGCCGTTGATGTCGACTTCTTGAGTGGCAAGCAAGTTCAGCTTCTTAGACAGAGTGTTGATCGCTTGCACCATTTCGTTACCCGCGTGACGATATTGGTCGATTGCGATCTGATAGCGGTTATCAAAGTCAGAAGGTAGCGCTGCGCTGCCATGTTTTGCTCTTAATAGAGGAAGCATAGTGGTGCGAGAAAAGTCGACGTAGTGATTCATCGCTTTGCTCATTGCGGCCACTTCATCTTGCATGCCTGGCACTGTGTCTAATGAGTTCAGTAGGCGAGTATTTTGGTCGCGTTTTTGGTTTAGTGTTTCAACCAGTGTTTTTACGTCATCAGCATTGAATAGGCTGTAGATCGCTTTGATGCGCATGCCATAGCTGTTGTCGACGATTTCACTGAGTTCTTCTTTATGTAGGATGAGTTGATCGGTTGCTGTTGATACATCTTTAAAAGCGTTTTCCAGTTTGTCACCACCGATGATGACACCCGTCAAAAGTAATACGACAGAAAAGAGTACTGGAATGAGAATTTGTATTTTGATTGATAAGCCACTGAGAAGTTGGCGCATGTAATGTCCCTCTTTGAATAAATAAATGAGCAGAAGCAATTGTTATTATTGTAATTAGCAGGTGATTCTAACTTCTGAGAATGACAATTCAATCAGTAATGAATTCGATTTTGATATATGAGATAGATATTTGATAAATTTTGAATATTTATTGTACAAACAAGGCTTTAGCCATTTTTAATGTAGGGTTATTTGGCACAGAACCTTGTGTGGTATTAGGTAATAAAATAAAAGGGATGGCGAGATATTGAGCGGTTTAGCTTAAATAGGTTGGAATGAATTTTCGGTGCCTATGAGTGGGGCTAATTTATTACTTTAAGGCTATTTGGTAGGGGAGAAACAAGAAAATAAGTTGTAGTTGTCATATAGGCTTCAATTAAGTGAAACACAACTGTCATATTCAGATTCTAAAGTAGGCCTCGTTCAAGCAAAACACAACATTACGGCAATAACGCCACTAAAGGAAATTTGTGATGAAAAAGACAGTTATCGGTGCAATCGCACTACTAGGCGCTCTAACAGTGAATACAGCTTCAGCTAAAGAAACTATCTCTGTAGTTGGCTCTAACAGTGCTTCTCCACTGGTTGAAGTTTTTGCAGAAACCTACATGAATAAAGGCGAACCAGTGTTCATCGAAATTCAAGCACCAGGTTCTTCTGCAGGCATCAAAGCAGCAAAAAATGGAAGTGCTGACCTTGGTATCTCTTCTCGTGACCTAAAAGAAGAAGAGAAAACAGCTGACCTGAAAGAGCTCGTTATCGCTCGTGACGGTATCGCAGTTGTTGTTAACCCGAACAACGAAGTATCTGCTCTTACTGCTGAGCAAATCACTTCAATCTACAAAGGCGACATCACTAACTGGAAAGATGTTGGCGGTGCTGACAAGCCAATCGTAGCAATCACTCGTGATACTGCATCTGGTACACGTGGTGCATTCGAAGACATCATGAAACTTAAGAAGAAGATTGGCGATAAGAAAGTATCGGCTATCTCTCAACGTGCACAAGTTGCAAACGGTAACGGCGCACTTAAAGTTTCTGTAGCAAGCAACCCATACGCTATCGGCTTTATCTCTCTAGGTACAGTTGACGAATCTGTTCAAGCTCTAACTATCGACGGCGCTGCTGCGACTGTAGACAACGTTAAGAACGGTTCTTACAAAGTTGCTCGTCCTTTCCTAGTTCTTTACAAAGATGGCGCTCCATCAGCTGAAACTCAACAATTCCTAGACTGGATGGTTGCAGACGAAGCTCAAGCTATCTCAGCTAAAAAAGGCTACATCACAGTTAACTAATCTTAACTGACTCAATCTTAATTATTGCTCAGCCTGCTTTAGGCTGAGCCTTTTCTTTCAACTTTGTTTATTTCGAGCTCTTATTGAGCCACAAAGTTTGAGATTTTATATATGACCATCGCAAATAGTGAAAAGCTTATGAATACTGAAGCGACTCAAATCAACAAGCCAAGTCTACGTGCTAAGAAGCGCATCGACTGGAGAGAAAGAATCTTCCACGGCTTGTTCTTATCGAGTGCTGTAATCGGCATCGTATCACTAGCCGTTATCGCTTACTTTATCGTTGCAGAGAGTATCCCTGCATTCCAAGAGGCTGGTGTTTCTGGCATCGTTCTGGGTGTTGACTGGTTACCTCCAGCTCTATTCGGTGTTGCAACCATGATTGTTGCATCGATTGTTTCGACACTTGGAGCTGTAGTTGTTGGTGTGCCAGTTGGTGTATTAACCGCTATTTTTATTGCTGAGATTGCTCCAAAGCGTCTTGCAGATATTATTCGACCAGCAGTTGAGCTTCTAGCGGGTATCCCGTCGGTAGTTTACGGCTTCTTCGGTCTAGTAATTATCGTTCCAATGATTCAGAACGTTTTCCAAGTACCAGCGGGTAACACTATCCTAGCGGGTATCATTGTTCTGGGTATCATGATTCTTCCTACCGTTATCACGGTTTCTGAAACTTCGATTCGTGCTGTACCTCGCACATACAAAGAAGGTTCACTTGCACTGGGTGCTTCGAAAATCTACACGATTTTTAAGCTACTCGTTCCTGCTGCACGTTCAGGCATTATGACTGGTGTGATTTTGGGTATTGGTCGCGCACTTGGCGAAACCATGGCAATCATCATGGTTATGGGTAACGCGCCAGCAATGCCAGAAGGCATTTTGGACTCTGCTCGTACGCTAACAGCAAACATTGCAATTGAAATGTCTTACGCAAGTGGCGTTCACGCTAACGCACTGTACGCAACAGGTGTTGTACTTCTAGTGTTCATCATGATGTTAAATGGTGCTCTACTTTATCTTAACCGTGAAAAAGCGAAGTAGGCGAGGATAAGTAATATGGATCGCGTAAAACTAAAACAAGCACGTCAAACCAAAGATAACATCCTAAAAGGTTTTATCTGGGCAGCTGCAGCTGTAACCGTTGGTTTCTTATTCTGGATTATTTGGTACATCCTATCGAACGGTCTGCAATACGTAGATTGGAACTTCATCACTGACGATTACACTCGTACTGGTGAAGAACGTGGTATTTTCCCAATGATCATTGCCACGATCTACATGGTAATTGCATCGATTGCGGTAGCCGCGCCACTAGGCATCATGACGGCGATATACCTAACTGAATATGCGAAAGTAGGTAGCCGATTGGTGAAAGTGATTCGATTCTGTACTGAGTCGTTAGCTGGTATCCCATCGATCATCTTTGGTCTGTTCGGTATGACCTTCTTTGTTTCGATTCTTGGTCTTGGCTTCTCGATTCTGTCGGGTGCACTAACGCTAAGTATCCTGATTCTTCCTGTAATCATTCGTACTACAGAAGAAGCATTGATGGCAGTGCCACAAACTTACCGCGAAGGCTCATACGGCCTTGGCGCTTCAAAAATCTACACTATCTGGCGTTTGATCTTACCAAGCGCAATGCCAGGTATCTTAACTTCGGTCATTCTTAGTATTGGTCGTGTAATTGGCGAATCAGCACCTGTATTTTTAACAGCAGGTATGGTGGCACGTGTTCCTGAGTCGGTATTCGATTCTGGCCGTACACTAACGGTTCACCTATATAAGCTGACAACAGAGCTATTTACTATCGATGAGTGGAACCAAGCCTACGGCACGGCGACAGTCCTAATCGTACTGGTTCTCTTGATCAACATGGTTACAAAACTGATTGCGAGACGCTTCAACACGGCAACTTACTAAGCTCATTAGCTGGCTCATAAATAAAGCGAGCCCCCGTGATAAAGAAAGCATCAAGTTAGACACGAATTTAAGAATTTAGAGATTACGAACATGAATAAATTTGATATTGAGAACCTAGATCTGTTTTACGGCGACAACCAAGCGCTTAAATCTATCAACCTGCCAATTCCAACTCGCCAGGTTACTGCTCTGATTGGCCCGTCTGGCTGTGGTAAATCAACACTATTGCGTTGTTTGAACCGCATGAATGACCTAATTGAAGGCGTTACGATTAAGGGTAAGCTGGATATGGATGGCACTGACATCTACGGTAATATCGATGTCGCTGACCTACGTATCCGCGTAGGCATGGTATTCCAAAAGCCAAACCCGTTCCCAATGAGCATCTACGAGAACGTAGCTTACGGCTTACGCGCTCAAGGTATCAAAGACAAAAAGCACATTGATGAAGTAGTAGAAAGCTCACTGCGCAGTGCCGCACTTTGGGACGAAGTAAAAGATCGTCTTAAAGCACACGCATTTGGCTTGTCTGGTGGTCAACAGCAACGTCTATGTATCGCTCGTACCATTGCAATGGAACCGGATGTAATCCTGATGGATGAACCTACATCGGCTCTTGACCCAATCGCGACACACAAGATTGAAGAATTGATGGAAGACCTGAAGAAAGACTTCACTATCGTTATCGTAACGCACTCAATGCAGCAAGCGCGTCGTATCTCAGACCGCACGGCTTTCTTCCTAATGGGAGAGCTTGTAGAGCATAACGAAACCAGCGTTATCTTCAGTGAACCAAAAGATGATCGTACTAAAGGTTACGTAAACGGTGACTTCGGTTAATCGACGATTTACGTGTGGTATTTAAGCGATTAGATACCTTTACACACTAACTGAAACGCAGGTTAGATAATCGAATAGAACAACAGAATTATCACTATAACTATAAGCGATGGAAGTTTTGCCCCACTATAGGTGGGGCTTTTTTATGTGTCTAAAAAATCCCCAATGTCGATGTGATTTTGGGCAGAGAATCCCATTTTTGTCGTCCTTCTCATGCTTGTGATAATGTTAAAGGTGAAACTGCGACCCGCTTAACATCTCATTTTCACTTACATTGATTGCATATCAAGCCTTCTGTATTTTTGCTTTATTCTTAATCGCCAATGGAAGGAAGCTGTGCCTGTTAAAGCCTTTGCAAAACAAATATCTGCGACACGCGACCATCGTCTGTTGGCTGAGTCTCTTTTTGACTATCTGGTTAAGGTACTTACTCCAAAAGGGATAGGAATATTTGCTGAACCGACGCCGGAGAGCGACGCATTACCGCTTTTTTCTTATGGCGACCTAACCTCATTGGCGAGCTACCCCTCTACATTTTGGCCGTGGGTCTCACAGTTTGATACCGCAGACGGGGTTTTGCCAATGGCTATCAACACCTGCAAGTGGGAACACATGAAAGTGCTTGGTGGGGAGTCGTTTATCATGATGCTCGACAACGCACCTGCCTCCAGAACTTATTTAATTGTTCAAAATTGCAATGCTGAGAAGGTTAATCAAACCTTTGACCAAGATCTTGATGTGTTACAGCTCGCGGCTGCCCGTTGGCAATGTATTCGTGCCGAAAAGAACGCGGCGCTAGAAATCAAACACAGAGACACACGTGAAGCTCAATACTTAGATGAGATAAAGTTACGTGAGCTGTTTGTAGAGAACATGAAGCTGGTTCATCAGGTCGCGCTTGAGCTTTCTAACCCTGAGTCACTCGATGCTTTGTATAAAGCATCGGTTGAGGCTGTGCGAGACAGGTTAGGGTTTGATCGTGCGATCTTCATGTTGCTTGATATGAAAAAGCGTTGTTTCAGCGGAACTTATGGCACTGACGAAGCGGGTAAAACCAACAGTGAACACCACACTCAATACGATTTGCACCAACTTGAAGCGGAATACATTGAAGCGCTGTCTGATAACCATACTAATCTAGTCATCATCGATAATGCGCCCCTGTATACAGAAGGTAAGGTGGTCGGGCAGGGGTGGAATGGCATGCTTATCTTGCGTGAAGGCGACAAACCTGTCGGCTGGATCGCCATGGATAACTACATTCATCGCTCACCGATTACTAACTATCAAAAGCAGATGCTTGAGTCTTTTGGCTCTTTGCTTTCTCAAATCTATATTCGCAAGCGCCAAGAGCAGAACATACGTATGTTGCACTCGAGTATGGTTGAGCTGTCTCGATGCGATAGCGTCAGTGAAGTCTGTAAGTCCGCGGTTAGTTTTGCGATTCAACATCTAGGTATCGATCGACTGGCTGTTTTCCTAACAGACAAAAAGTGCAGTTACATGCAAGGTACTTGGGGCACTGACATCAAAGGCGATATTGTCGATGAGTCCTATTATCGCTCTGAGCTGGTGGAACGTGACATTGTAGCCGCAGCTCGTGCTTGCCCTAATCAAGTTGCCTTTGAAGAATCAGTTCCTATCTATCACGATTTCAATATTGTGGGAGTCGGTTGGACGGCAATGACCATGCTCACCACCAATACGGGTGAGCCGATTGCGTTTATCGCTGCTGATAACCTATTAACTCGCAGTCCTTTAACCTCACAGCTTCGTGAGGTAATACGTATCTTTGCTTCGAGCCTTGCTGAGGTGCTGCAAAGAACCATGGCTCAAGAAGAACTGAAAAAGCTCAATGAAACATTGGAGCAAGAAGTCAGTAAGCGTACCCAAGAGCTAGAGTTGGCGAATGAGCAATTGGATATCATTTCTAAGCTAGATCCTCTTACGCGCCTTGGAAACCGCCGTATGTTGTCGCAGGTTCTAGAAGACTTGAACGGTGACGATCAAGGTGCCTTTGCCTTACAGAACGAAATTACATTTGGCTTGATTCTTGTCGACCTCGACCACTTTGGTTTGTACAACAGTGTCTATGGTCATACTGAAGGGGATGCGGCTCTGAGGACGGTAGGTGAGATACTGAATGCCCATGTTCACAATGATAAAGAAACCTTCTGCCGGATTGGCGGAGAGGAGTTTATGTTGTTGATGATTGGCACGAATCACTCAGAGACAAAGCAACGTGCAGAGTCGATTAGAAAATGCATTGAAGAGGCAAAAATCCTGCATTGTGAAAGTAGCACCAGCCCATATTTAACGGCATCCGTTGGCTATGCCTCGATAACTTCTGATCAGCACCAGTTTGACTTCGACCTACTGTATGGCAAGGCAGATAAAGCCTTGTATCAAGCCAAAGACTCTGGGAGAAATCGAATCGTTTCTGCCTTAAAACGTAAAAAAGTCACAGCCTCTCTTTCTTAAAATAAAGGCCGTTGATCTCAAGATGATCAACGGCCTTTGTGTTTTACTGTTCTTGATGAACAGCGTCGACTAAAGATTTTCTAGCGAACTATTATGCTTTTTACTCGCAACTCTCTTGGGCTTCTTCACCGTTTTGATTGCCAGCTCAGGGCTCCATGTTTGGGCTGGTGAACCGGCTTCACCATAAAGGCTTTGGTTTAGCTTGGTGAGTTCGGCTTCAACGGTTTGTAACGTCTCATCACTTAGATCTGTATTTTCAGATTTCCATTGCTCAAATAAGGTTCTGGTCATCACGCCATCTTTCGTTCTTAGAGCTTCAATAAGCGCTTCTGCGGTATCTGATTGACGTTCAACAGTGTGTGTTGGTTTTGTCGTTACACCGCGGCGTGACCAGAAGTAGAATGCCAATGCTGAGCTGATTAGCCACAAAGCTGCAAATAGGGCGGTGAGATAAGGCCAGAACCCTGGGCTATCGACGTTAATCACTGTTGGTGCTGTTTGTTGGAGCGGCGCGCTAGCAACAGGAGGTGTGCTTGATACAACACGATCACTTGCTGTTACTGATAGCTCTAGGCCCTGAGCTTTACTGGTTTGTTCTGATTGGGCATCAGTATTGAACCAAGCTTGGGAAACATCCGGAAGTGAGATGTTTCCTGCCTCTTTTGGGATTAGAACCTGTTTATGCACCACCACCGCATCGCCGGACTGTGTTGTGCCAAATTGCGGTTTTTCTTCATAAACACGAACCGATTTAGGGTAGGTGATATTCAGTTTTGGTAGTTGGTGCTGCGTTAAGTTACTCGCCGTCATGGTGATGGTACGAGTTAAAGAATCCCCCGCTTCTATTTCGATGGCTTGCTTGTCGCCTTCTAATCCATTGGTACTGGTTAATTCGTTACCTTGGCTATCCGACCATTGCTGTATCAATTTGAAGTTTGATGTTGGTAACCACTCACCCTTGTAGCCTTTTGGCACATCCTTTACGGTGACATCTAAGGTTTCAACGGGTGTGTCGAGTTGGAACAAACGTGTTGTACTAGAGTTATTGGTTGAGTAGACAACAGCTCCTGTTAGCTTCGGCCCGTTAAGCTTAAACTGTCCGGCCTTTTGTGAAGAGATACGGAAAGACTGTTGAACTACCGTCACCTCCTTTCCATTGAGAACGTCTTGAAATTGCTTCGATTCCCCAATAGGTTCCACATCTAAGCCTGAAGAGCTCGGTGGCGCGATTTTCGGATCTTGAAGCCTTCTTGGATCCGCTTTAATGATCAGCTTTACATCAAGCTCTGCGGTCTCTTGTGGGTATAGTGAGTTCTTGCTGAGATTAAGTTGAAACTCAGCCATGTCATGTTGAGTTGGCGCCGCTTTATTAACGGCGACATTGATGGTGATAGGCTTGGTTTTAGCCCCTTCAATGTCAAAGCTAGGGATCTGTATCCGGCCTAAGCGCAGTGGAGCAAGGGTGATGTTCCACTCGCTTGACACCGAACGGCTGCCATTGACGATTCGCATCGACGAGCCAAAGCTTGGTGTACCGACATAGAAGTCCTGCTGGAGCGCTGTTAGATCTAGAGCATCAGAGGAGACCTTTTCATCGGTTGCAACTCTAAGAAGGAACACTTCATCTTTGGTGACACTGTTATGTGAAACGCTCGCCACGGCGTTTGCAGCCAATACTGAGAAGGACGAGAAAGCTCCCAACAACAATGTTAGGAGTACGGATAAAAATGGCTTGTTTAAAAATCGCATGGTTACCACTTTTTGTTCTGGTTGTTAGGAGCACTTTTTTGTCGTGCTTGTAAAATCATTTGCGCTTTAAGCAGTTGGCTCGGGTCACGGGCGCTTTCTACTTGCTCAAGTTTTCGCATGTCAGGGTCGCTCGACAGAGGTTGATCTGAGGTTTGTGCTACAGCTTGCTGACTACTTTGCTCACCATCTTCTTTTGAAGCTTGTTGTGCGCTAGCACTTTGAGGTGTAGCGCCTTCTTGGTCACTCTGTTTCGGCTGATCACTGTTACTTTGTTGCGTGGCTTGCTTGTCGTCTTGTTTAGACTTTTCAGAGTCAGAGTGATTTTCAGGTTGGCCTTGAGATGAGTTTTGGTCTTGGCTACCGCGTTGATCTTGGTTACTGCTTTGATCTTGCGACTTGCCACTGGAGCTTTGTTGTTGATCCTGAGAGCTTTGCGAAGAATCATTTTGCTGACCTTGCTGACCTT